>NZ_JAGQCO010000060.1:0-11142 GCF_024346235.1 Cyanobium sp. BA5m-21 | reverse complement strand
AGCCACACCGGCCCGATCAATATCGGCAACCCCGGTGAATTCACGATCCGCCAGCTGGCCGAGCTGGTGCGCGCGCGCATCAACCCCGACCTACAGCTGACCTGTGAACCGCTGCCGGCGGATGATCCGCTGCAACGGCAACCGGTGATCGAGCTGGCGCAACAGGAGCTGGGCTGGCAGCCGACGGTGGCGCTGGAGCAGGGGCTGGAGCCCACGATCGCTTATTTCCGGGAGGCGCTCGGCGCATGATCCGCTCCATCTGCTGCATCGGCGCTGGCTATGTGGGCGGGCCCACGATGGTGGTGATCGCCGATCGCTGCCCCGGCATTCAGGTGACGGTGGTAGACCTCAACGCCGAGCGCATCGCCGCCTGGAACGATCCCGACCTCAGCCAGTTGCCCGTCTATGAGCCGGGGCTAGATGAGTTGGTGGGCCGGGCGCGGGGCCGCAATCTGCACTTCAGCACCGCGGTGGAGGCGGCGATCGCCGGGGCCGACATGGTGTTCCTCTCAGTGAACACGCCCACCAAAACCAAGGGTGTGGGTGCGGGCCAGGCCAGCGACCTGCGCTGGATCGAGGCTTCCGCCCGCCAGGTGGCCGCTTGCGCCCAGGGCCACACGATCGTGGTGGAAAAGAGCACCCTGCCGGTGCGCACCGCTGAAACGGTGCAAACGATCCTTAATGCCGTGCCAGGGGCCGAGGGCAAAACGTTTTCAGTGCTCTCCAATCCGGAGTTTCTGGCGGAGGGCACGGCCATAGCCGATCTGCAGGCGCCGGATCGGGTGCTGATCGGCGGTGAGGATCCCGCCGCGATCGATGCGCTGGCGGCGATCTACGGCCAGTGGGTGCCGGCAGAACGCATCCTGCGCACCAATCTCTGGAGCTCAGAGCTCTCCAAGCTCACCGCCAACGCCTTTTTGGCCCAGCGGATCAGCTCGATCAATGCCATCGCGGCCTTGTGCGAGGCCACCGGCGCCGACGTGGGCGAGGTGGCCAAGGCGATCGGGGCCGACAGCCGCATTGGGGCGAAATTTCTGCAGGCTGGCCCTGGTTTTGGCGGCAGCTGCTTCCAGAAGGACATCCTCAACCTGGTGTATCTCTGCGGCCACTACGGCCTGCACGAGGTGGCGGCCTACTGGCAGCAGGTGGTGACACTCAACACCTGGCAGCAGCAGCGCATCGCCCGCTTGGTGGTGAACAGGTTGTTTGGCACCGTGAGCGGCAAGCGCATTGGGGTGCTGGGCTTTGCCTTTAAAGCCGACACCAACGACACGCGCGAATCACCGGCGATCCGCATCTGCCGGGATCTGCTCGAGGAGGGGGCGGTGCTGCAGATCGTGGATCCCAAAGTGAGCGAGCGCCAGCTGGAGCAGGATCTGGGTCAGCCTGCGGGAGATGGCAATGGCGCGGGCTGCTGGCACCAGGTGCCCGACGTGCAGCAGGCGGCCTGCGGCGCCGATGCCCTGCTGCTGCTCACCGAATGGCAGGAGTTTGCCCAGATCGACTGGGCGGCGGTGGGGGAGCTGATGCGGCGGCCGGCCTGGTTGTTTGATGCTCGCGCCAAGGCCGATGCCAGCGCGGCGCGAGCGGCGGGGCTGCAGGTGTGGACCGTGGGCGAGGGCTGATCGAGCGGCTGGGCGCCATTTCCCCGTGCCGATGAGCAGGCTCTGGCGCTCAAACATGACGCACTTTTAATCACAGCAGACAAACCACGCCCTGCTCGACTTCCAGGGCCCGGCCGACCTGGCCGCCTGGCTGGCCGCCAACCCCACCTGTCGCGCCCCGAGTCCAAACCAACCCCCGCTCCCACCCATGCCCCCAGCCCCCAGCCCCCCAGACCCGATCTACGTCACCCGCCCGCACCTGCCGCCGCTGGCGGACGTGACCAAGCTGCTGGAGGGGGTGTGGGAGCGGCGCATCCTCACCAATGGCGGGCCGCTGCATGAGCAGTTAGAGCAGGAGTTGGCGGCTCACTTAGGGGTGGAGCACATCTCCTTGTTTGCCAATGGCACGCTGGCGCTGCTGATTGCGCTCAAGGCGCTGCGGCTGCAGGGGGAGGTGATCACCACGCCGTTTTCGTTTGTGGCCACCAGCGAGGCGCTGAGCTGGAACGGCTTGGAGCCGGTGTTTGCCGACATCGACCCGCATACGTTCTGCCTGGATCCGGCCAGCATCGAAGCCAGCATCACGCCGCGCACCACGGCGATCCTGCCGGTGCACTGCTACGGCTTCCCCTGTGATGTGGAGGCGATCCAGCGCATCGCCGACGACTACAACCTCAAGGTGATCTACGACGCCGCCCATGCCTTCGGGGTGGACTGCCACTGCGGCTCGCTGCTGCAGCACGGCGACTTGAGCGTGCTGAGCTTCCATGCCACCAAGGTGTTCAACACCTTCGAGGGTGGCGCGATCATCTGCCCGGATGCGAAAACTAAAAAGCGGATCGACCGGCTCAAGAACTTCGGCTTCGTGGATGAGGTCACGGTGGCGGCCAACGGCATCAACGCCAAGATGAGCGAGCTGCATGCAGCGGTGGGGTTGGCCCAGCTGCCGGGCATGGAGCAGACCGTGGCCGAGCGGCAGCGGGTGGCTGAGCTCTACCTCAAGCAACTGGCGGGGGTGCCAGGGCTGATCCTGCCCACCTACAGCAACGCCCTGAGGCCGAACTACGCCTACATGCCCGTGCGCGTGACGCCGGAGGCGGCAGTGGATCGCGAAGCCCTGGTGGAGCAGCTGCGCAGCGCCGGCGTGGTGCCGCGGCGCTATTTCCACCCGTTGATCCCGGAGTTTCAGTATTACCGCAGCAATGCCAGCGCCGATCCGGCGCGCTATCCAGTGGCTACCCGGGCTTCACAGGAGGTGCTCTGCCTTCCCATCTATCCCGATCTCAGCGGCGATCAGGTGCACCACATCTGCAACACCATCCGGGCCGTTCTGGCCGCTTGAAACCTGAACACCTTGTGAAAAAACCTCCCATCCCTATTCCTAAACGGCGCCAAGCCCCAGACCCCAGCCAGCAGGTGCTGGTGCTCGAGCCCAACCGGATCGAGAAGCAGTATTGGAAAGACCTGTGGCGCTACCGGGAGCTATTCGCGATCCTGGCCTGGAGGGATGTGACCGTGCGCTACAAGCAAACGGCCTTCGGGGTGGGTTGGGCGCTGATCCGGCCGTTTCTTTCGATGGTGGTGTTCACCGTGATCTTCGGCAAGCTGGCGAATTTGCCCACTGAGGGCGATGCGCCCTACGCGATCATGGTGTTTGCGGCAATGCTGCCCTGGCAGTTCTTCGCCAGTGCGCTGGGCAGCGTGGCTGGCAGCTTGCAGAGCGGAGCGGGGCTGTTTAGCAAGGTGTATTTCCCGCGGCTGATTGCACCGGCGGCATCGGTGATCACCTGTCTGGTGGATTTCGCGCTGTCGTTTGTGATCCTGGCGGGGTTGATGGCTTGGTATCGCTACTGGCCCACCTGGCGGCTGCTCACCCTGCCCTTCTGGCTGCTGGTTGTGTTTGCCTTCTCGATGGGGCTGGGGCTGCTGATCGCCACCTGGACGGTGCACTACCGCGACCTGGGCTTCCTGGTGCCGTTTGTGGTGCAGATGGGGCAATACGTGAGCCCGGTGGCCTACTCCACCACGATCGTGCCGGAGCAATGGCAGTTTCTCTATGGGCTCAATCCGATGGTGGGCGTGATTGAAGGCTTCCGCTGGGCGGTGCTGGGCAAAAGCGCGGTGGTGCAGCCATTGAGCATCGGCCTGTCTCTGCTGTTGGTGGCGGTGCTGAGCGTGGTGGGTGTGCTGCGCTTCCGGGCTACGGAGAAAACCCTGGTGGATGTGATCTGAGATGGACGATTCCGATGTGGTGATCCGGGTGGAAGGCCTGGGCAAGAAATACACGATCAAGCATGAGCAGCAGCTGCGGCACAACACCCTGCGCGATGCGGTGGCCCATCAGGCTGCAGCCCTGGGCCGCTGGGCCAACCCGTTCACCCTGGCCGGCCAGCTGAGTCGTGCCCGCCGCCATGCCCCATCAAACGGTGAGGAAGACTTCTGGGCCCTGAAGGATGTGAGCTTCGAGATCCGCCGGGGTGAGCGGGTGGGGATCATCGGCCGAAATGGGGCAGGCAAGAGCACGTTGCTGAAGATCCTCAGCCGCATCACCGAACCCACCACGGGCCGGGTGGAGATCCGTGGGCGGGTGGCGAGCCTGCTGGAGGTGGGCACGGGCTTTCACCCGGAGCTCACGGGTCGGGAGAACATCTATCTCAATGGCGCTATCCTCGGGATGATGCGGCGGGAGATTCGATCCAAGTTTGATGAGATCGTGGACTTCGCCGAAGTGGAGAAGTTTCTCGACACGCCGGTGAAGCGCTACTCCAGCGGCATGTATGTGCGGCTGGCGTTTGCGGTGGCAGCACACCTGGAGCCGGAGATCCTGGTGGTGGATGAGGTGCTGGCGGTGGGGGATGCCAGTTTTCAAAAGAAGTGCTTGGGGAAGATGGAGGATGTGGCGGATCGAGAGGGGCGAACAGTCCTATTTGTCAGCCATAATATGCCTGCCATACTAAGCCTATGCAACAAGGGCCTGCTTCTTTCTCAGGGCGAAAACTATTTTGCAGGCCAAGCCACTGAGGCAGTAAATCAATATGCCATGATGAGCCTTTCAAGTGCATCGAAATCCGAGCCCTTGGCCGGGAAGTATGCCAATGTTGAATTTTCAATTAGATCTATAGACGATAAAGAGAAAGACGAGTTCACCACTGGCGAGCCAATAAAATTCGAAATACACGTAATTTCTCCAACGAAAATTAATAAGGCTCGCATAGGCATCGGAATAAACACTATTCATGGCTTTAGACTCACTACACTCCACACATATTTTCAATTCCAGCCTGAATTTGACATCTCCTTCACGGCATGCGCCACGGCCATCCTCAAAAGCCCTATTCTTAATGCGGGCAGCTATATTATAGAACTTGCGTTGTACGAACAAAATCAACTATTAGAGTCCTGGCAAGAAGCAGGAAGATTCAACATAGCAAGTATCAATTATTATGGCACAGGCAAGATGCCCGACCCGAGCCATCAAGGCCCAGTTTTGTCCGATGCTGAATGGAGCATTTTATAGATAAGCATGAAAATCTAGCTGCAGTTATTTTGCTTTTACAAATCTACTCGAGACTGGCAAGCAAGTAAAATCCATGATCATTAAAATTTCAAGTTGCGACAGCCAAGGAAGCGTGTATATTGGCGACTCTGCTGTATATCGCCCTATTCACACCGAACATATCAAGAATATTACGGATGTATTAAACATCGTCGGGGAAGGCATTAGTGGCATCATTGAGACCACAGTATGCAGGGATGAAGATCTGCCAGTTGGGCTCAGGGGGATAAGTGAACTAACTCTGCAGCATCGGAAGGTTGCGTATGTGTCCTATCCACATGAGTGGTGCGCCAGCATGCTAAAGGATGCCGCAATTTTTCATTTAGAACTCTTGGAAAAGTTGCTATCCAAAAGATTAACTCTCAAAGATGCACATCCTTGGAATATTCTCTTTGACCGTGGTCGTCCTGTATTTGTCGATTTTACATCTATAGTGACTGAGAAGGGCCTGTTTAATGAAAACTATCTAGAGGCCAATCGTAAATTCAGAAACTCTCATAACACCATTCGTGCAGCTCAGCTTGTGCGAGAGATTTTCGCTCGGATGTTCCAGCCCTACTTCCTAAATCCTCTCTTGATGTATGCTTACGGAGAAAGGGACCGAGTAAGGCCGCGAATTGAGAATACAACTCTGAACGCCTCGTCTGAGACTATTGCCCTTAGTGAATGTTTTACTTTAAAGAACAAGAGCCTACGCTCACTAAGAAAGTACTTAAGTTTTCTCGCGACCATTTACAGAGAGAAAGTTGCTTATTCTAGACTCAAGAATAGGTTTAGCCTGATAGCATTTTACACTGATATGCGCCACCATGTGCAATGTTTGTCTGTTGCGGCTAGCGCCACAGCCTATGCCTCTTACTATAAAGAGAAAGGCGAGAATCATGATTGGAATTACTGCAGACAATGGAACGAAAAGCAGAAGGGTGTGCATGATGCTTTAAATATTCCGAGTATAGATTCTGTACTAGACGTGGCCTGCAATACAGGCTGGTATGCCTTGATGGCTGAAAGGCTAGGTAAAAAGGTAGTGGCATTTGACATTGATGAGGGGTGCATCGATATCTTGTATCAGCATGTCAACAGAGATTGCCTCAACATACTGCCCCTGGTGTTGAGCTTTACTGATCTGACCCAGGACAAGTGCTCAATTTATGATGACAGCCTAGTTCTGATAAACGCAGGAGACCGCCTTCGTTCTGATGCGGTGCTTGCGTTAGGCATCATCCATCACTTAGTATTGGGATTGGGAATGAGCCTTGAAGAGGTCCTCAATTCACTACAGCCTCTTTTCAAAGAACGATTAATCTTAGAGTTCATAAATGCAGATGATGCGATGATCTGCAATGAGCCCAGTTTCTTCCCTGCGTACTTCAATAACTCTAACATCATCAACGGTTATGACATTCAGGCTCTTATAAGCCTTATCAATAGCCGTGGCTTTGAAGTAAAAGTAGCACCTTCATATCCAGACACTCGGAAGCTGTTAATTTGTGACAGACTCACCAAATGAAAAAAGCACTGATAACTGGAATAACTGGACAAGATGGTTCATATTTAGCAGAGCTACTCCTATCAAAGGGGTATGAAGTCCACGGGATTGTGCGGCGAGAAAGTCTCGAAGATTCACGGAGGAGAGTGAACCTTGTAGGTTTCGAGTCTAGTATTCATCTACATGTAGGGTTTATCGAAAATCATCTAAGCATCTACAAGATTATCTCACAGATAAAACCGGATGAATGCTACCACCTTGCATCCTCGAGCTTTGTTAGCTACAGCTTTGATGACGAAGCCTCATTGTTGACGAATAACTTTACTGCCACGCACTCTCTGTTGGCAAGCCTTAGAGAACTAGTGCCTGAGTGCCGGGTTTATTTTGCAGGATCTAGCGAAATGTTTGGCAATGCACCCAGCTCGCCGCAAAGCGAGCTAACACCTTTTAATCCACGATCTGTATACGGTATTTCCAAGTTGGCTGCATTTCATTTGGCAAGCAACTATCGTACTAATCATAATCTCTTTATCGCCGGAGGCATTTTATACAATCATGAGTCTTCCCGACGGGGCTTTCAATTTGTGACACGAAAAATAACCTCGACTGTGGCCAAGATTTATCATGGACTGACTGATCGAATTGAGCTAGGGAACGTCAATGCGCTTCGAGATTGGGGCTACGCACCTGATTATGTATCAGCAATGCATGCAATGCTTCAGTTAGATGAGCCACAAGATTTTGTGATTTCCACAGGCCAGTTGCATGATGTTCGTCACTTCTTAGAACTTGCTTTTCAGGTCGTAGGCCTTGACTATAATAAATACCTTAATATCAGCGACGCTCATTTTCGCCCAAGTGAAACTATTCCTCTGTGCGGCAACTCGGCGAAAGCGCGCGAGTTTCTAAACTGGAAGCCAACTAAAAGCCTAGATCGGATTATCGAAGAAATGGTCTTGGCTGACTTAGATCTAACCGGTAATTCTAAATGAAAGTTCTCTTCACAACTCCAATATTAGAGCACCCTGCAGCAGGGGGCCCTCAGTTAAGAATCGAGAACTCGATTAAGGCCCTTTCAAATGTATGCGAGCTAGATATTTGCCATAGAGCTTACGCGCCTTCAAACCAAGTTGCAAACACAGATGCTTATTTTTCTAAGTTTGCTCGCAACTATATAACGTATTTTGACCAATCTCCTCAACATAATCGGATAGCCCGATTATTCAAACGCATCTTCGGGCGCCTGTTGCATCAACAAAATCCCAAGTATCTTAGAGAGTTAGTTCGCTACATAATGGTAAATGACATTGATGTTGTTTGGTTTGGTTACGGAAATATCTCGTTTCCATTGATCATGACTCTTAAGAAAAGGTTGCCAAATATCAAAGTCGTATGTGATACTGACAGTGTTTGGTCTCGTTTTATATTACGCGAGCTGCCATATGCGGAAGGCCCGCGAAGGCAGCAGATTCAGATTGATGGAAAGAAAAAGCAGAATGAAGAGGAAGAATGGGTTGAACTATGTGAAGTAACTACAGCCGTTTCCGAGGTTGATGCTGCTTATTATCGCTCGATTGCTTCTCATCCAGAACGAATATATTTATTTTCAAATGTAATTGATGTCACTAGCTATAAGATTGTGCCTGCGCGTCCTGAGGGTTTTGTGAACCCATGTATATTTTTGGCTGGCTCATATGGGCCAAATTCAGCCATGAATATGGCTGCAAAGTGGGTCTTAGATGAGGTTTTGCCCATACTTTATGAATCATATTCTAATATACACTTTTATATTGTTGGTCGAAACTCAGATAGTCAATTTGGGGATAGGGCGGGCCCTGGTATAACTGTTACTGGGACGCTTGATTCAGTGTTGCCATTCCTTTGCCATTCAAATGTGGCTTTAGTTCCGCTAAAATTTGAGTCGGGGACGCGGTTTAAGATTCTCGAAGCTGCGGCTTGTAATGTTCCTATTGTTTCGACGACTCTTGGTGCCGAAGGGATTCCAGTAATTGATGGGGAGCATTTACTGATTGCTGATACTGCAGATGAATTTGCCTCCGCAATAAGGCGAATTCTAGATGATCAAGTTTTTGCCAAATTTTTGTCTGATAATTGCTTTAAGCTGGTCACCGAAAATAATAGTATTGAAGCGTTATCGATTGAGGCTGTCCAAATCCTGGAGTTGCTTGAAAATGCTTGACGAAATCATTAATAGCGGAAGTGTAATTGCTCTCATTCTGCGCACTTCTTACAAAAAAAATGGTATTCAGTTCTTTTCTCCTGATGACTTTTCTCAGCAGCTCGGCTACATGAATCGTCCCGAGGGCTACGTAATTCCTCCCCACGTCCACAATCCTGTACCCCGAGAGGTTCAATACACCAAGGAAGTGCTGTTCATAAAATCCGGCCGTGTGCGGGTCGACTTTTACGACGACGACCAGACCTACCTCGAAAGCCGCGTCCTCGAAACCGGCGACGTGATCCTGCTGGCCTACGGCGGCCATGGTTTCGAGATGCTCGAACCCACCGAGATGATCGAGGTGAAGCAAGGCCCCTACGCCGGCGACCAGGACAAGACCCGCTTCGAGGGCATCAGCGCCGATCATGCCGTGATCAAGCCATGAGCCAACCCTTCGAACTCAGCAGCCGCTACTACGACCTCCTCTACCAGGAGAAAGACTCCAGAGCTGAAGCCGCCTATGTGGATCAGCTGCTCCAGCGCCACAGCATTGCCGGCCGCGAGCTGCTCGATTTCGGCTCCGGCACCGGCCGCCACGGCTGCCTGCTCGCCTCCCGCGGCTACAGCGTCCATGGCCTTGAGCGCAGCGCCGCCATGGTGGCCGCCGCCCAGCAGGCCGAAGGCTTCAGCTGCCAGCAGGGCGACATCACCACCACCCAGCTGCCGCGTCGCTTCAACGCCGTGCTCTCCCTCTTCCATGTGGTTAGCTACCAAACCACCAACCCAGCCGTGCAGGCCGTGTTCGCCAACGCCGCCCACCACCTCGATCCCGGCGGCCTGTTCTTGTTCGACGTGTGGTACTCCCCCGCCGTGGCTGCCCAGCGGCCAGAGCTGCGCGTCAAGCGCCTCCACACTGCCGATCTCGCCATCACCCGCATCGCCGAGCCCACACTCCACCCCAACGCCAACCGCGTGGATGTGCACTACACCGTGATGGCCCAAGACCTCACCACTGGCGCCTTCCACTCCTTCGAGGAAACCCACCCAATGCGCCACTTCTCCCTCCCCGAGCTCGACCTACTGGCCGAAGCCGCCGGCTTCGAGCGCCTCACCGCCGAGGAATGGCTCACCGGCGCACCGCCCTCGGCAGCCACCTGGGGCGTGTGCCTTGTGTTGCGAAAGTCATGAGCGACTTCATCCCCGTCAACGAACCCGTAATCGGCGAGCGGGAAAAAGAGCTGGTGATGGAGTGCCTCAACACCGGCTGGATCTCGTCGGAAGGGCCGTTCGTAAGCCAGTTTGAGGAGGCCTTCAGCCGCCGGGTGGGCCGTCAACACGGCATCGCCTGCGCCAACGGCAGCGCTGCCCTCGACATCGCCGTGGCCGCCCTCAAATTGGGCCCCGGCGATGAGGTGATCCTCCCCACCTTCACAATCATCTCCTGCGCCGCCGCCATCGTGCGCGCCGGCGCCACCCCTGTTGTGGTCGATGCCGACCCCGACACCTGGAACATGGTGCCCGAACAGGTGGCTGCTGCAATCACCCCCCGCACCGCCGCAATCATGGTGGTGCACATCTACGGCCTTCCCGTGGATATGGACCCGATTCTCGAGCTGGCCAACCGCCACGGCTTAGCCGTGATTGAAGATGCAGCCGAATTGATAGGCGGCACTTACAAGGGTAAACCGTGTGGCTCGTTTGGCCATATCAGTACCTTCAGCTTCTACCCCAATAAACACATCACCACCGGAGAGGGTGGGATGGTTGTGACTGACGACCCTGCACTGGCTGAGCGATGTCGCTCTTTGCGCAATCTTTGCTTTCAGGCCAAGCAGCGCTTTGTGCATGAGGAGCTGGGGTGGAACTACCGGATGACGAATTTGCAGGCGGCGCTTGGGTTGGGGCAGCTCGAAAGATTAGATGAGGCACTAAAAAGGAAACGCGAGATAGGCCTTGAATACCAGCAAGCACTTGCAAGCCTCCCCTTTGCGGCACTTCCGCAAGACAATACACAATATGCCAAAAATTTATATTGGGTTTTTGGCGTGGTTGATAATAGTCACCGGAATAAAGATAGCTTGGCTAGAGAATTAGCAAAAGCAGGTATTGGAACAAGACCATTTTTCTGGCCAATGCACCTCCAGCCAATATTTCAAAATATGGGACTTTTTAAAGATTTTGAAGCTCCTGTAGCTGAAATGCTAGGGCGCAATGGATTTTACCTTCCTTCGGGCCTAGCGCTTTCTATGCAGCAGCAGAAACATGTGATAGAGCAAATGCATGCACTCGCCTGACGAGCCGTTACACTGTCCAT
>NZ_JAGQCO010000006.1:0-93171 GCF_024346235.1 Cyanobium sp. BA5m-21 | reverse complement strand
CAATCGTTGCCGTCTGGCCCGCCGTATAAACAGTCGAATCACCTGGGACGCTGAACTGCGTCACTACTGGCGTTCCGCCATCGGGGTCCACCACGTTCAACAGCACGTTCCCCGTTGCCGGGTTGTCTTCGTTGATCGTCTGGCTTTCATCCCCATCCACCGGTGGATCATTCACCGGCGTCACCGTGATGCTCAGCGTTGAGGTCGCGGTTCCACCCGCCTGATCAGACAACGCATAGGTGATCGGCGGCACGCTGCCGTTGTAGTCCGCAACCGGCGTGAACGTGTAGTCGCCGTTGGCCGCGATCGTGATCGTGCCGATGCCGTCGATCGTGGCCGTCTGGCCGGGCTGGTAGACCGTGGGATCACCGGGAATCGTGAACTGCGTCACCACAGCCGGACCACCGTCCGGATCCTCCACATTCAGGAGGACATTGCCCGTTGCGACGCCGTCCTCATCGATGGTCTGGGTCTCATCGAGGTCCAGAGGGGGAATGTTGGCCGCCGTTGGCTCCGGCGGAGGCGCCAACGGGTTCGGTGTAGCCAACGTCGGATCGCTCTGCGCCACACCCGTTTGCACCACGGACGGCTGCTGCGGTGCAGCGTTCGTGGTGCTAGTGCCGCCAATGCCACCACCACCGCCGCCTTCGGGATCGGTCTCCGGATCATCCACATTGGTGGTGACGTCCTGGACACCAGGGCCTGACTCAGGGGCATCTTCAATGGTGTTGTCTTCTCCCTCACCGGTCGGGGTGTTGCCCTCGTCGGTGGCACCCGTGCCGCCCGCTAAGTAGGTCTCGCCCTCGGGAGGCTGGTTGACCCTATTGCGACTTTCCGAATCGCCCTCGTTTTCGCCAGTGAAGTTCGTGAATTGCATCGAATCCATGGGTATTGCCGCGAAGGAACGAAACGGGGGACAGGCCGAGGCAGCTGCGCACAGCGACCCATCGGGTTCTGTATCCAAGGTATGCACAGCGGAGCGCCATGCCTAGGGGAAAAACCGTTCAGCAGAGCCACTGCAGAACTGCGGCAACAAATCCGCCAATAAAAAACCCCAGATTGACTGCAGAGCAATCGATCTGGGGTTTCTGAGAGGTCGCTGAGAGTTGGGAGCGAATGGCCCTCAGCGCGATTCGCGCAGGGCCGAATCCAGGGTGCGGGTGAACGGCTGGAAGATGTAGCGCAGCACGCTGCGCTGGGGGCCCTTGATGTCGGCCACCAGGGGCATGCCAACGGAGATCGGGTACTTGCGGTTGGCCACATCCACAAATTGGCGATCCAGCTGGATGCGGGCCTTGTAGTAATACTTGCGGTCGTCGGGGTCTTGCACCGAGTTACCGCCGATGCTCAGCACCCGGCCGGGCACCGAGCCATAGATGGTGGAATCAAAGGGCTGGAGTTTTACATCCACCTTCTGACCGGGCTTCACAAAGCCGATATCAGACGAGGGCACCCGCACCTCCACCAGCCGCTGGGTGCTGTTTGGCACCACCGACAGCACCACCGCACCAGGACCCACAACGCCACCGGGGGCCTTGAAGCGCAGGTCGCTCACCACACCGTCAACCGGGGCCGTGATCTTGGTGCGCTCCAACTGGTTGCGCACCTTCTTGATGTTTTCGGCAACCACGGCCTCCTCATTCACTAGCTGGGCAACTTGGGAGTTCTGCTCGAACACCAGACCCGACTGCACGCCATTGAGGTTTGCCTCCGCCTGGGAGAGAGCCTTGAGCGACTCATTGCGGGCACCGCGCATCTCGGCCAGCTTGGTATCGATATCGAGCAGGTTGAGGCGGGAAGCGGCTCCGGAGGCCACCAATCCAGCCCACATCGCTCGCTGCTCTAGATAGAGGGCAATCTGGCTGTTGAGGCCCGAAACCTCAGCTCGCTTCTCCCCCACCACGGCCTGAGCCGCCTTTATCTGGTCTTCGCGGTTGTCCATGCGGCTGTTGAGCAGGTCCACCTGGGCCTGGCTCACCTTGTTGCCCTGCTTGATGCCCTCGGTGGGAGGCAGCACCCGCTCACCACGGATGGCCGCCTGCAGCTGCTGTTGCTGCAGCAGCAGGTTTTTTAGCTGTTGCTCAGTAGCGCGGTATTCGCTTTCCACCAGGTTGGGGCGCAGCTCCAGCATCACCTGGCCCTCGCGCACCTCATCGCCGTCGCTCACATCCACCCGCGACACAATGCCGCCCTCGAGGTGCTGCACCACATTCACCTCTCCTTTGGGAATCACCTCGCCGGAGGCATTCACCACCTGGGTGATGGGGGTGAGCGCCGCCCAGGGGAAGAAGATCAAGGCCGCCGCGCCGAGCACATAGAGGCTGAGCCGCAGGTAGCGGTTGTCTGGTTTTTCCTCCAGCTCCAGGGCCTGGCTAAGGCGGCTGCGGCCCACCAGGGTGATCGCATCAGGGCTGTCCATGCCGGGCAGCCGGGCCAGCAGGCCGCCGGCGGGCGGAAGGGCCAAGGAAGAGGAATCAGCAGGGTCGCTGCCAGAAATGGAGTTGGGGCCGTTGACGGGTATGGAGGTCATGACGAGGAAGGGGTGCGGTGAAATAAAGAAAAGGGATCAGGCTGCTTTCTGTTGCATACGCGCTCGCAGCTCCTCAGCCGTGCCCTGGAACGAGGTGACGCCTTTATCAAGGATGCAGAGACGATCAGCCTTCTCCAGCAGCAACTTGTTGTCGGTGGCCAGGATGATGCTGCGGTCCTGACCGCTGAAGGTGCAGCGCCGCAGCGAGGGCAGGGCCTCCAGCACCGCCTGGAACTGATCCGGGGCCAGACCCTGGCTGATGTCGTCGATCAACAGGATCGGCGTGTCCTTGATCAGGGCCTGGGCCAGGGCCATCAACCGGCGCACCCCATTGGGCAACTGATAGACGACCTCATCGGTGAGAGACGTGTCGAAGCCGTCCGGCAAGCAATCGAGGAAATCAAGCAGGCCCAGGCTGGCGCAGATCTGGCGCACCCCAGCCACGGTGGCGTCTGGATTCATGGCCGTGAGGTTGCTCCAGATCGTGCCGGGCAGCAACTGGCTCTGGGGCATCAGGTAGGCGATGTTGCGCTGGATCGCCTCGGCGCTGAACTGGCGGTAGTCCTTGCCATCAAACAGCAGGGTGCCGCTCACCAGCGGATAGAGCTGGTCAACAACCCGCAGCACCGTGCTCTTGCCGCAGCCGGCATTGCCTGTGATTGCCAGCAGTTCGCCCGGCGCCACCGAAAGCGACACCCGGGTGATAGCCAATACCCCTTCGCCGCCAAGACGGCAGGCAGCTGAATCAAGCAGGATCGAGCCGCGCATGCGCGGGGCACTCACCAAGGCACCGGCAGAGCGATTGCTGCTACGCAGCTTGAAGAATTGATCCAGCTGGCCATATTGCTTGCGCATCGAATCGAAGCGCAGCAATGCATTCATCAGCTGCTGAAACGGCGTAAATACCCTGAACACAAAGAACATGGCGGCGATCAGGTTGCCCATGGCCGCCGGACCCTGGTCGTTGCTGTAGGCCATCCACACCCCCACGGCCAAGGTGAGCACCCCTGCCAGCTGGGCGATGGTGCTGGTGATCACCTGCAGGCGACCCACCTGACGGTTGATCGTGAGAGCGCTGCTTGTGCTCTGGGCCGAAAGGCCCCGCAGCCGCTGCAGCCACACCCACTCCACATTGGCCAGCTTCACCTCGAGGAAGCGATTCACCAGCTCCTGCTGTGCTTGCAGAATGCCGATGCCCGTAGCCAGGTTGAGCTCGGAGGCACCGGTGTAGTAGCGCGATAGCAGCCACACCAGCAGGCCGCTCAGCACCATCAGCACCAGCGGCACAAACACCAGCGGCCCGGCGATCAAGGCGATGGCCCCCAGGTAGATCACCACAAAGGGAAAATCCAGACAGGCCAGGGCCAGGGGTCCCTGCAGATAGGCCAGCAGGCCGTCGAGGCTACTCAGCCGGTTGGTGAGACCGTGCTGGCCGAGGGTCTCGATTTGGCGGTAGTCGAGACCGAACAGCTTCTCCACCAGATTCACGCCCAGCAGGGCATCGAGCCGGCCCGAGAGCTGGGAGAGCAGGGTGGTGCGCCACTGGCGCAAGATCCAATCCAGCACAAACAGCACCACCGCCCCCAGGAAGATCCAGAAGGTGGAGAGCAGGCTCGTGCTGGGGATAGATACGTTGTAGATCGCCCGGATGTAGAAGGGCAGCGTGAGCGCCAGCAACGCCAGGGCGAAGCTGATCCCATACAGCACCGAAATCCGGTTGGTGAACCGATAGAGGATCTGCTGCTGCAGGGTCACCCGCTCAGTGCTGCCCTTGTCCTGCAAGAAAACCAACCAACCACCGGTGGGCAGGCTGTAGAGGTCGGTGCGGCCGTTGACATTGCCCGCCACCAGCTCGCCCTTGCTGGTGCGCGAGAGCACGTAGGGCAGGTTGCCTGGCCCCACGTACAGGGCCGGCAGCAGCTGGGGATTGAGCTGGCTCCAGCTCTCTAGTCCCTCAATACGGCTGCCATAGCCGAGCCTCAGCAGCAGGTTGCGGGCATCCACCAGGTCCATCTGGCGGGGGTCGCTGCTGATCAGCTCAAACAGCTCATCGGGACGGCCCGTCCACAGCATCTGCTGCAGCAACAGCCTTACGCAGAAGGCCATCGGCGCTTCCGCGCTGAGGGTGAGGTCGCGCAGCAACATGGCGCGGGAAGGGGAACTGGTCATGCGAACACCTCCCGGCCCTGGGCCGGCATGTCGATTTGTTGGTCACTCACCGAGCCGAGCACCCGGCCAGCGCCACTGATCAGCACGGTGGTCCGGCCCTTGGTGCGGCCCAGAATCCGCTGCAGGCCGTCGATAAACTCCTTGCCGTAAGAGCAGTCGCTGAGGTCGAGCAGCAGCAGCTGAGGGGAGCGGGCCAGGGCCGTCACCACCTGGAACAGCTGCTGGCAATCGCGCGAAAGGCCGGTGGGCAACGAGGTGCCCATGGCCGTGCTGTAGCCCTGAGGCAAGCTGCGAACAGTTGTGTCGAGCCCGGCGAGGAAGGCCCAGAACAGGGCCCGGCGCTGGTAACGGCGGGGCTGGTAGCTGGTGATGTTCTGCAGCAGGGTGCCATCGAAGAAGTCCCGGGAGGGATCCACATAGGCGATGCCATCCCGCAGGGCCTCCCGGTGGTAGCTGCCTATCGGCAGGCCATTGAGCTGGAACCGGGGGTCGGCCTCGATCTGGATCAGATCCATGAACAGGTGGCGCACCTGGGCTCCGAACTGCTGATCCCGCAGCAGGGCCACCGACCCGGTGGGAATCACTGCCAGGGGCCGGCCATCAAGAGAGAGGCTTAGGGCTCCCTCGGCGGCAAGCACGAGCTTCTCTTCGCCGCCTTCAGCTTCCACCGGGATGGCCATCAGGGCGTCGTATTCGTCGCGGGCATGGGCCAGGCGCCGGTAGCTGTTCCACAGGCCCATCGCCTGCTGCCAGGGGGTGAGAATCTTGCCGGCCAGCAGCAGGGCAGCCGCCAGGGCCCCCACCAGCAGGCTTCCCTGGATCACCAGCAAGGCACCCCATGTGACGATGCCGGCAAAGGTGAGCTGGCTCATCAGGGAGCCAAAGGCCTGGTACTGGCCGCTGAAGTTGTTGTTGACCATGCGCTGCCAGGCCAGCTCCTCCTGGCGCTGCTCATTGCCCACCAGGAACTGGCGGCCCAGGCCGTTCGACTTGATCAGATCAATCGAGCCCATCAGCTTGATTTGGTAGCTGAGCCGCTCCAGCTCCAGCCGGTCGCGCTCCTTGCTGATCCCCTCGTAGTCGCGAGCGAAGGCCAATGCCCTCAGCAGGTAAATCACGATGGCGATCACGGCCACGATGCCCACGCTGCCTGCAATCAAGAACAGCACCAGCACAAACAGCAGCGAGAACACCAAGTCGATCGCCGTGGTGAGCGACTGCAGGGCACTCTCATCGCGCAGCAGGTTGATGCTGTTGAGCCGCTCCAAGTGGGTGGCGGGCGAGACGCTCAGATAATCGCTCAGGCGCATCTGTGAGAAGCGCGCCAGCCCCTCAAGGCGCCGCTGGTGCTCTAGCCGGGCGCCGTCACCACCGGTGAAACCAAGCCGGACCGTTTTGAGCCAGCCGCCCAGCACCATCAAAAGCACCACGGCCACCGTCATCACCACCAGGCTCGACATCGAGCCACTCGGCAAAACCGACGTGTAAACGATATTGATGTAGAGGGGGGATGCCAGTTCCAGCAGGTTGATCAACACCGAGGCGATCAAAATGGGCCCAATCTGATACTTACTCCAATCAACCGCGCCAAGCGACTGAAAAAAGCGGTGGTTAACCAGCTCTTGGATCAGCTCCACATTGGTGCGCCAGCCATCCTGGATCCCGTTGATCAGCAGGCTTGGAGCCTGGGCCAGGGCATGCAAGTTGGATCGGCTCGGATCTCTCGGCCTACTCACCATATCAACTCTCCAATCAGATCAAAGCTAAGTTCCCCAAATTGCTTTTGGTTTGATCGTCAGGGAAAGTCAGACAATCTCCTAAATTTATTTGGGTAATTGCCGGCTAGGTTGATTTTGAAAGAACTACGCCTCCCCGCGCAGTACCCGTTCAGAGCTGAGCTATGTACCGGTTCCGTCTGAGTTCGGAGCAAGTCCAATTGGAGCTTGTTGCCAATGGCAATAGTGCCCGCCTGCCGTTTCAGGTGATTGGTCCCACTACCGAGGTGGCCTTTCTTGAAGAGCTGATCGAAGAAAGTCTCGGCAGCCTCACCCTCAACCCACGCGAGCTATTTGGCTTCCTGGGCAGCGACCCTTGGGTTAAGGAGGCTTTCCAGGCGCCTCTGGTGGTGGAAGGCGATCTCAATGCTGCCGCCAGCACCGACACCAGCTTCAAGCGCCAAACCCTCGGCAACAAGCTGGTACAGGCCGGCGTGCTCGACATCGAAGAGCTGGAGCAATTGCTGGAGGAGTATCGGCCCTTCGCTGAAACCCAGCGCTTTGGCGAATTCCTACGGCTCAACCTGCAGGTGCCGCCCCAGATGCTGGATCTGCTACTCAACCCCGCCCTGTTCGATGAGCAGGGCTTCAATGAGAAGCGGCTGGGTGAGCGGCTGGTGGAAATGGGCTGCATCACCCCTGAGCAACTTGATCAGGCCCTCGACCTGCAACGCAGCAAGGGGGGCCGCGTCGGCGAACTGCTGGCTGAGCTCGGCTTGATCTCCCCCACCACGGCCCGCTTCTTCTCGCTGGCCAAAGTCAACGAAAAGGGCCAGATCGATTACCAGTCCGGCTGAGGGGGCCTAAGCGCATCGGCCATGCGGGCAACCTGCACGATTGGCCCAACGTCGTGCACTCGCAGGATGTGGGCCCCCTGGGCAATCGCCTGGCTGCACACCGCCGCCGTGCCCCACAGCCGGGCACGGGGCCTGGGCTCGTTCAACACCGCGCCGATGAAGCGCTTGCGCGAAGGCCCCACCAGTAGGGGAAAGCCTTCCGCCGCCAGGGTGCCTAGACCCCGGAGCAGATCAAGGTTGTGGTCGGTGTCCTTAGCGAAGCCCAACCCCGGATCCCAGATCAGCTGCAGCGGGCGCACCCCCGCCGCCAGAGCCATTTCAGTGGCCGCCATTAGGCCAGCCCGCACCTCCGCCACCACATTTTCGTAGTGGGCAAGCGAGTTCATGCTGCGGCTATCGCCACGGCTGTGCATCAACACCAGGGGGCAGCCGGCAGACGCCGCCAAGCGCAGCAGGGCCGGATCACGCCGGCCGCCGCTGACGTCGTTGATCCAGTGGACGCCCGCCGCCAATGCCGCCTCGGCCACCGCCGCATGGAAGGTGTCGATCGAGAGCAGGGCGCCTGGATGGGCAGCGCGAATAGCAGTAAGAGCCGGCAGCAGCCGCTCAAGCTCCCGCTTGGGCCCCACCTCCTCGGCGCCGGGCCTGGTGCTCTGGGCGCCGAGATCCAACACATCGGCCCCCTTGGCCAGCATCCGCCCAGCAGCGCTCACAGCCTGCGCCACGCTGGCGAGGCGGCCGCCGTCGCTGAAGGAGTCGGGGGTGAGGTTCAGCACCCCCATCACTGCGGTGCGCTCGCCCCAGGCAAAACGGGGTTGATCGATCACGGGGGGCCAGTCTCAGGGAGCCAGTCTCAGCGGCCGTAGTTGACGATGCGGGCAAAGCTCACCGGATCGAGGGAAGCCCCACCCACCAACACCCCGTCGATGTCGCTCTGGGCCATCAAATCGTCGATGGTGGCAGGGTTCACCGAGCCGCCGTATTGCACCGTGACGCCGGGGTTACCCACCCAGCCCCGGATTAGGCCGCAGATGCGGTTTGCCTCCTCAGCGGCGCAGGTCTTGCCGGTACCAATCGCCCAGATCGGCTCGTAGGCCACCACCACCTGGGTGGGATCCACATCCTCAAGGCCCTGTTCGATCTGGCGGTGGATCACCCGCTCGGTTTCATTGGATTCCCGCTGGTCGAGGCTTTCGCCCACGCACAGGATCGGGATCAAGCCATGGCGCTGGGCATTGCGGGCGCGCAGGTTGATCTGCTCATCGCTTTCGCTGTAGTACTTGCGCGGCTCACTGTGGCCAACGATGGCGTAGCTCACCCCGTGCTCCAGCAGCATCGGCGCCGAGATCATGCCCGTGTAGGCCCCCTGGTCTTCCCAGTGCACGTTTTGGCCAGCAAACTTCACACCAGCACCCTCTAGGTGGCGGCAGAGCGTGGGAATCGAGGTGAAAGGCGGAGCGATCACCACCTCCCGATCGTCTGGGGAGTCGGCAATCAGGGGCCGAAACGTGGCCGCAAATACCCGCGTCTCAGCGCAGGTCATGTGCATCTTCCAATTACCCGCGATCACGGCCTTACGCATCGGCCCTCTCCAGCACTGTGAGGAAAACCTAATGGGCCGGCGGCCTGGTCCCCATAAACAGCAGCTCGCGGCCGTCGATGTCGACCGCATCACCGGGGGCCAACTGACGACCGCGACGGGTTTCGATGGCGCCATTCACCCGCACATCACCGCGCTGAATGCGCAGCTTGGCTTCGCCGCCGGTGCCCGCCAGGCCTTGGTATTTAAGGAATTGATCGAGTTTCAAGGGGCGGCTTGGGGGAGCAGCGATAGCGTGACCGCATGCTTGCACCCTCGCCGGCCAGGTTTCGACACCTCTGGCCGCTGCTGAAACCCCACCGCCGGCGCCTGCTGGCAGGTGGGCTGTGCATGGTGATCTATGTGGCCTGCTGGCCGCTGCTCGCCTGGCTGGCGGGCCAGCTGATTCCAGCCATCGGCGCTGGCAACTTCCCAGTGGTGCTGCGCACTATCGCCGCGGCCCTGGGACTGTTTTTGGTGCAAAAGGCGGCCCAGTTCGGCCAGGACACCCTGCTGGCCGGGCCGGCCCTGCGGGTTAGTCAGGAGTTGCGGCGGGGCCTATTTGCCCGCCTGCAACGGCTGGAATTCGGCGCCCTCGAGAAGCTCTCAGCGGGCGACCTCACCTATCGCCTCACCGAAGACGCGGACCGGGTGGGCGAGGTGATCTACAAAACCATTCAAGACACCACCCCCAGCGCCCTGCAGCTGGTGGTGGTGCTCGGCTACATGGTGTGGCTCGATTGGCCCTTAGCCCTGGCCACCCTGCTGCTGGCGCCAGTGGTGGTGGTGCTGGTAAGCAGCTTTGGCGCCCGGGTAATGACCGCCGCCGAACGCAGTCAAAAGCAGGTGAGCGAGCTGGCGGGCCTGCTGGGCGAAGCGATCGGTGGGCTGCCCTTAGTGCGGGCCTTCGCAGCCGAACCGTGGCTGCAGCAGCGCTTCGACACCGAAATCGACCTGCACCGTCGGGCCCGCTACCGCACCCTCAAACTGCTGGCCCTGCAGCACCCGGTGGTGGGCTTTCTGGAAGCGGCCGGCATCCTCACCGTGCTGCTGCTCGGCGCCGCCCGGATTCAGGCCGGCGGCCTCAACAGCCAGGGCTTCAGCAGCTACGTGGCGGCCCTGCTGATGCTGATCGACCCGATCTCCCACCTCACCACCAACTTCAACGAGTTTCAGCAGGGCCAGGCCTCGCTGCGGCGACTGCGGGCGATCGAGGCGGAACCGGTGGAGGCTTCAGACCGGCCCTCGGCACAGCCGCTTGGCAGCGTGCGCGGCGAGCTGGTGCTCGAGCAGGTGCGCTTCGGCTACAACCCCGCCCAACCGGTGCTGCACGACCTGGATCTGCAGGTGCGGCCTGGCCAGGTAGTGGCCCTGGTGGGTCCCTCCGGCGCCGGCAAAAGCACCCTGTTTTCCCTGCTGCTGCGCTTCAACACCGCCCAGCAGGGCCGGGTGCTGCTGGATGGCCACGACCTAGCCGATCTGCGGGCGCGGGAGCTGCGCCGCGCCGTAGCCCTGGTGCCCCAGCAAAGCAGTGTATTTTCTGGCACGGTGGCCGAAGCGATTGCCTTCGGCCGGCCCGCCAGCGAGGCTGCCATCCGCCAGGCAGCCAGCCTCGCCAACGCCGCCGGCTTCATCGAGGCCCTGCCCCAGGGCTACACCAGCCGCATCGAAGAGCGGGGCAGCAACTTCTCTGGCGGCCAGCTGCAACGGCTGGCCATTGCCCGCGCCGTGCTCGGCAACCCGGCGGTGCTGCTGCTGGATGAAGCCACCAGCGCCCTCGATGCCGAAGCGGAGGAGGCGGTGCAGCGGGGCTTGGAGCAGGCGATGGCGGGCCGCACCGTGCTGGTGATTGCCCACCGGCTAGCCACCGTGCAGGGTGCAGACAGAATCCTGGTACTCGATGGCGGTCGCATCGTCGAACAGGGCAGTCACAATGAGCTGATGGCGCAGGGGGGCCGCTACCGCGAGCTCTGCGAGCGCCAATTCATTCATCTGCAAGCCTGATGTCTTGGGAATACCGGGTGATCCACATCAACGTGGAGAGCGGCAATCCGCCGGGTCCTCCCTCACCCAAGGCAGATAGTGAGCGGCTCGGCGGCGCCCTGAGCCCGGAGTTTCTTAAAAAGGAATTCCCGCAGCAATATGACGCCGCAGCCACCAAACCACGCCACCCAGCCGAACAGCTGCAGTTTTTTCTAAATGCCCTCGGCAAGGAAAACTGGGAGATGGTGGAAGCAGCCCAGGTGGGCCCGCTGCTGATGTTTTTCTTCAAGCGACCGGGTGGCCTGCCACCCGTATCCTGAGGGCTGAAGATTTTTTGCCACTCGTGGACAACGTCGCCCAGCAATCAGACAACCAGCCGCCCGTGCTCACCTTCGAGGGCAAGCGCTACGACCTCAACGGCTTGCCAGATGAGATGAAGGAGCTGGTGCGTGGCATGCAAGTAGCTGATGCCCAGCTGCGCATGCATGAAGACACTCTGAAAGTGCTTGCCGTTGGCCGCCAAGCTATGGCCAGCCAGCTCAACGACAAGCTGCAAAACATCACCCCCCTGCCTTGAAAAGGGTTGATGCGATGGGGGGTGGGCTCTAGCTCACCACCTTCTGAGCTTCCTTGATCAGCTCCTCAGGCAGGGTTACCCCGATCGCTGCGGCGGTGGCCTTGTTGACCATCAACTCCGTTTTGGTGAGGGGCTCGAAGGCCATCTTGGCCGGTGATTCTCGCTTCAATACCCGCACCGCCAGCTTGCCTGCTGCGTAGCCGTCATCGAAGTAGGCCCAGCCGATCGTGGCAAGGCAGCCGGGCAGCTTGATGTCGTCGGCATCCACCGAATACACGGGAATCTTCTTCTCTAGGCCCACCTTGGCGATCGAGCCGAAGCCCTGAATCGTGGCGTAATCGCCAATCTTCACGAAGGCCTCTACCTTCTTGTCGGCCAGCACTTGGGCGGCTTGCAGCACTTCGCCGGAGTTGGCCACCGACTGCTCCACAACGGTGATGTTGCGTTTGGCTGCCTCCTCCTTGAGCACCTTGGCTTCATATTCGGAGTTGGGCTCGCCGGGGTTGAAGATCAGGCCCACGGTCTTGAGCTCAGGGTTGATTTGGCGTGCCAAATCGAGCTCCTTGCCCACCGGGTTGGTGCCGATCGTGCCGACCACATTTGGCTTGTGCTGACCCACGGCACCCGGGGGCGTGCCCGCGCCGGCACCCCAGGGATTGGAGCAGTAGCAGAACAACACAGGAGTGGTTGCTGGGGCCACCTTCATGGCGGCCTGCAGGGGCGGTGTGCCAACCGCCAGGATCATGTCCACCTGGTCGCCCACAAACTGCTTCATCACCAAGGTGGTGTTGGGCAGCTCGCCGGCGGCATCCTTCTGGATGAAGTTGACGTTTTTGCCAGGGATGTAGCCAGCTTCTGCCAGGGCCGCTTCAAAGCCTTTGCGGGTGTTGGTTGGAGGCGGGGCTTCCACCATCTGCAGCATGCCGATGGTGGGGCCTTTGACCTTGGTGCCACCGCCGAGCTTGCCGCAGGCGGAGAGCACCACCGTGCTCACGGCGCCGGCCCCTGCCAGGGTCAGAAATTCACGACGCTGAAGACCCATCTGTGGCACTTGAAGACTGCGGCGCAACTATGGCTGCTCCATACATCGCCCGCAACGCCGCCGGGTCGAGATATTCACGCTCGGCAGCATTCCAGTCGCCGATCAAGCCCCCCTCATGGAGCATCACTAACCTGTCGCCGTGGCTCAGGGCCTGCTCGAGGCTGTGGGTCACCATCAAGGCGGTAGTGCCCAGCTGACGAACTAACCTCTCTGTGAGCGCCATCACCGTTGCTTCGGCCCGGGGGTCAAGGGCAGCGGTGTGCTCATCAAGCAGCAGCAGATCCGGTGAACCCAGGGTTGCCATCACCAGGCTGAGGGTCTGGCGCTGGCCGCCGGAAAGCTGACCCACCGGTTCATCGAGGCGGTCGGCTAGGGGCAAGCCCAGCTCGCCCAGCAGCTCGCGGTAGCGCCTGCGGTCGCCGCCATTGGGATGGATGCCACCAAAGGCACTAATCAAAAAACCTGCTGCAAACCTGGCTGGCCTGTTACGCCGCTCCGCCAGCCGCAGGTTTTCTGCCACGGTCAGCCCCGGACAAGTTCCCTCCAGAGGGTTTTGCATCACCCGTCCTATCCAGCGAGCCCGCTGGTGATCTCGCAGGCGGTGCAGGGGGCGACCGCCCAGGTGGATACGGCCAGCGCCGTGGCGCAGGGTGCCAGCCACCAGATTGAGCAGGGTGCTCTTGCCGGAGCCGTTGCTGCCAATCACCACCAGAAACTGGCCGGGGGGGCAGCTCAGCGAGAAACCGCTGAACAATTGCCGCCAGCCCGATCCAGGCAGAGGATGGCCCCAGCTGAGCTCCTCAACGCTGAGACCAGGGGTGCTGAGATGAGGGGTGCTGAGATGAGGGGTGGAACTCATTGCTCCTGCCTCCCCTGGTCTGCCGAAAGACCCGGTATGCGCAGCCGTCCGAAGGCCAGGGCGATCAGCAGCAGCAAGGCCGTTGCCAGCTTGAGATCAACCGGTTCGAGGCCCAACTGCAGGGCGATGGCGATCATGGTGCGGAACAAAATCGCCCCCACCGCCACCGCCAGCAGGGACCAGGGCAGCGAGCGCGGCCGCAGCACCGCCTCGCCAATGATCACCATGCCTAGTCCCAGGATCAACGAGCCGATCCCCATGGTCACATCGGCAAAGCCCTGATAGGTGGCAACCAGCGCCCCGGCCAGGGCCACCAGACCATTAGCAGCGGCGATACCCACCGTGAGCCCGCGGCGCTGGTTGATGCCGTTGGCGCGGGCCATGGTGGGGTTGTTGCCCAAGGCGCGCAAAGACAAGCCGAAATCTGTGGCCATCAGGAAGGAGATCAGCAGGATCATCCCAACGGTCGCCAGGGTTAATCCCACGGCCCATTGACCATCCAGGCCAAGGCCCAGATCGGGGAGGGCCAGAATTCCAGCAGGGGTTTCAGACAGGGGGATGTTCGAGCGCCCCATCAGCCTCAGGGTGATCGAATAAAGGCCCGTGGTGGTGAGGATGCCTGCAAACAGATCATTCACACCCAGCCGGGTGTGGATCAGGCCGGTAACCATGCCAGCCAGGCAGCCAAATAAGATAGCCAGCCCCAAGGCCACCGGCACCGGGGCACCCTGGCTGATCAACACCGCAGCGGTGCCACCTCCCAGGGCAAAGGAGCCATCCACCGTGAGGTCTGGGAAGTTGAGGACGCGCAGCGTCAGGTAGGTGCCTAGGGCCAGGCCGGCATAGGCCAGGCCCTGGTCGTAGGCACCAATCCAAAGAGAAAACATGGCTGCATTGTGCCTAGCAGCGGCCGATTGGCTTAAGCCAAGGGGGCAAGATCCTCGAAACGAAACACCTGGCGGCCGGCCGGCGTTTCGCCATGGGCCTCGGTCTCAACCACCCGCTCGCTCAGCACCCAGGGGCCAGCCTCGGTCAGCGGCACAAAGGTGTCGGTGAAGCGGCTGGTGCCACCCTTGGCTTCGCCGCTGGCGGGGTCGCTGTACTGGCTGGTGTAGCTGCGGCTCAGGTAGCCGCTGCCGGTGTCTGTGGTGCTCTCGGTGAAGATCGTCACCACGGTGCCGTGGATGTGGCGATGCACCATCGTCACCACGTCGTTCTGGATCCGGTAACGGTCACCGGTGTTCTTGCCGCCCACGATCACCTCGGTGCCAACGGCATCGGTATCGCCAGCGTTGAAGGTGTTGGCGCCATGGGTTTGCTCAAAGCTGCGGCGCACCCGGTGGATCGCCACCTCCCACAGTTGGGAAGCCAGGGCCTTGTGAATCTCCTCATCGGCGACGCCAGCGACCGTGGCCTTGAGGTCGGCGCCTACCACGAAAGTTCCATCGACCCGCTTACCATTTTCACCCGCATCACCGTCTTGCTCCCAGATGCAGCGGCCCTGATAGCCACCAAAATCCGGTTCCCAGGTGTAGCGATTTTCATAGGCGGCCCGGAAAGCCGCCGTGCAGTCGCTGCCTGAGGTGATCTGGTTGCTGACTTGGGTGCTGGCTGTCAAGGCGGGATCTATCGGATCCCTAACCCTAACGAGTGAGTCCGGGGTGTATGTCCTGCAGGGCATTCACCTCAATCTTCTGCTGCTGCAACGCCGTGATCGCCTCGACAGCGGCCCGGGCCCCGGCCAGGGTTGTCACCGTCGGCACGGCGTAGTCGAGGGCGGCCCGGCGCAGATATTTGTCGTCGTGGGCAGCCTGGCGGCCGATCGGGGTGTTGATGATCAGCTGAATGCGGGCCGAGCGAATCGCGTCTTCAATATTGGGACGGCCCTCATGCACCTTGAGGATTGATTCCACCTGCAGGCCAGCGGCTCGCAGGGCCTCGGCGGTGCCGCCGGTGGCGATCAGGTCAAAGCCCAGCCCCACCAGTCGCTCAGCCACCGGCAGCAGGGCCGGCTTGTCGCGGTCGTGGGTGGAGAGAAACACCGTGCCGCTGGTGGGCAGGGCCTCGCCTGCGGCCAACTCGGCCTTGGCATAGGCCATGCCGGCGCTGCTGGCGATGCCCATCACCTCGCCGGTGCTGCGCATTTCAGGGCCCAGCAACGTGTCGGAACCAGGGAAGCGCTTGAACGGCAGCACCGCCTCCTTGACGGTTTGCAGAGGCGGGATGGGCTCGGCCGTGAGCCCCAGCTCCGCCAGGGTGCGGCCGGCCATCAGCTGGCTGGCCACCTTGGCCAGGGGCACGCCGGTGGCCTTGGCCACAAACGGCACCGTGCGGGAAGCACGGGGATTGGCCTCGATGATGAACACCCGCTCGCCCTGCTCCGGGTCGTTCTGGACGGCGAACTGCAGGTTGATCAGGCCGCGCACCCCAAGGGCCAGGGCCAGGGCCCGGCTCCACTCGCGGATCGTGGCCAGGGCTGCCTCGCTCAGGCTCACCGACGGCAGCCAGCAGGCCGAATCGCCCGAGTGGATGCCCGCCGGCTCGATGTGCTCCATTACACCGCCGATCACCACTACCCCCTCCCGATCGCAAAGGGCATCCACATCCACTTCGATGGCGTTATCGAGGTATTGGTCGATCAGCACTGGGTGGTCGGGCTCCACCTGCACCGCTTCCACCATGTAGCGGTTGAGCTCGGCTTCGTCGTAGACGACCTCCATGGCGCGCCCGCCCAGCACGTAGCTGGGGCGCACAACCACTGGATAGCCCACGCGCGCAGCGATGGCCCGGGCCTCGGCCTCACTGCGGGCCAAGCCATTGCGGGGCTGGCGGATCTCCAGCCGGCGCAGGATCGCTTCAAATTGCTCCCGGTCTTCGGCGGCGTCGATCGATTCAGGTGAGGTGCCCCAGACGCGAGTTCCGGTGGCCAACCCCTCGGGCGAAGCCAGCCAGCGCAGCAGCGGGATCGCCAGCTTGAGAGGTGTCTGGCCGCCGAACTGCACGATCACCCCCTCGGGATGCTCCACCTCAATCACGTTGAGCACGTCTTCGAGGGTGAGGGGCTCGAAATAAAGCCGGTCGGAGGTGTCGTAATCCGTTGACACCGTCTCCGGGTTGCTGTTCACCATCACGGTGGCGAAGCCCTCGGCCTGCAGAGCGAAGGAGGCGTGCACGCAGCAATAGTCGAATTCGATGCCCTGGCCGATGCGGTTTGGCCCGCCGCCCAGGATCATCACCTTGCGGCGGCTCTCCGGCTGCACCTCGTTTTCGGGCGGCACGATTTCCAGCTCACCTGCCGCATTGAGCCGCTCCAGCGGCCGCTCGTAGGTGGAGTAGTGATACGGAGTGCTGGAGGCAAACTCCGCCGCACAGGTATCGACGGTTTTGAACACGGCATTGATGCCCAGCCCCTGACGGTGGCGCCGCACCGTGAGTTCATCGCTGCCAGTGGCCCAGGCGATCTGGCGATCTGAGAAGCCCAGCTGTTTGAGCTCCAGCAGGGCGGCGGCATCGAGTTGCTCGAGCTGGCGGCCCCGCAGCAGCCGCTGCTCAGCCTCGAGAATGCAGCGCAGCTTGGCCAAAAACCAGGGATCGATGGCGCTGAGCTGGTGGATCTCGTCATCGCTGCGGCCGACGAGCATCGCCTCGCGCACGGCGAAAATCCGCTCAGGCGTGGCTGTGCGCAGGGCCCGCTCCAGGGCGGTGGGATCTGGGGCAAGCGTGGGATCACTTGCGGCATCGGGGCGATCACAGCCCCAGCCGGCATGGCCCGTTTCCAGGGAGCGCAACGCCTTTTGGAACGACTCCTCAAAGCAGCGGCCGATCGCCATCGCCTCCCCCACCGACTTCATCGAGATGGTGAGCACCGCCGGGCTACCGCGGAACTTCTCAAAGGCGAAGCGGGGAATCTTCGTGACCACGTAATCAATCGTGGGCTCGAAGCAGGCCGGGGTGGCACCGGTGATGTCGTTGACGATTTCGTCGAGGGTGTAACCCACCGCCAGGCGGGCGGCGATCTTGGCGATTGGAAAGCCTGTGGCCTTCGAAGCCAGCGCCGAGCTGCGCGATACGCGCGGGTTCATCTCAATCACCACCACATCGCCGTTGGCAGGGTTGATCGCAAATTGAATATTGCTGCCGCCGGTATCGACGCCGATCTCGCGGATGATCGCGATCGACTGGTCGCGCAGTCGCTGGTATTCGCGGTCGGTGAGGGTTTGGGCCGGTGCAACGGTGATCGAATCACCGGTATGTACCCCCATCGGATCGAGGTTTTCGATGCTGCAAACGATCACCACGTTGTCGGCGCTATCGCGCATCACCTCCAGCTCGAATTCCTTCCAGCCCAGCAGCGACTGCTCCACCAGGATCTGGGAGACGGGGCTCGCCTCCAGGCCGCTTTTGCAGAAGGCGCGGAACTCCTCGGGGTTGTAGGCGATGCCACCGCCGCTGCCGCCCAGGGTGAAGGCCGGCCGGATGATGCGGGGATAGCTGCCGATGACCTCGCCCACCCGCTCCGCCTCCTCAAGGGTGTTGGCGATGCCGGAGGGACACACCGCGACGCCGATTCGCTCCATCGCCTCCTTAAAGAGCAGCCGGTCTTCCGCCTTGCGGATCGCCTGCAAGTTGGCGCCGATCAGCTCCACCCCGTGCTTTTCCAGGGTGCCGTTTTCAGCCAGGGCTACCGCCAGATTGAGAGCGGTCTGGCCGCCCATCGTGGGCAGCAGGGCATCGGGCTGCTCGATCTCAATCACCCGGGCCACCACCTCGGGCGTAAGTGGCTCGATGTAAGTGCGATCCGCCATGTCCGGATCGGTCATGATCGAGGCCGGGTTGGAATTCACCAATACCACTTCGAAGCCTTCTGCCCGCAGCGCTTTACAAGCCTGGGTGCCGGAATAATCGAATTCGCAGGCCTGGCCGATCACGATCGGCCCCGAGCCCAGCAGCAGGATGCGCCTGAGGTCCGTGCGGCGGGGCATAGGGGGTGGGCAACGCCAAACCTGCCTAGCCTCTCACGCCCCCCTGGCAGCAACTGGGGCTGGAATCGCTAACCTGATTGATAACGCGGAAGCCCTAGATGAGTGAGCTCCAGCGCCTGAAAGGGCTGCTGCCCCCTGAATTACAGAGCTGGGTGTTTGTTGAAGCGGCCGCCTCGGTGGAACCGCCCCTGATCACCATCGAGGAGATCGGTCGCGATGAAGTCGAAATTCAGGTCGACCTGGAAAGCTGGGACGGGCTGGCGATAGACCATCGCAACCTGCTGTTTTGGCACGAGGTGGGCCGCGTCCAGAACGATGCAGTACCCCGCGACGGCTGGGAAATGGCGGCCCTGGCGATCGGCCTGGGTGGAGCCATCGGTGAGCTGTGGGTGCAGGACGGCCTCCTTCTGGTGATGGCCCTGGGCCTGTCCGGCTTTGCCGGCTACCGCCTCTATCTCAAAAACAACTCCGAAAAGCGACTGCAGGACGCCATCGCCGCCGATGAGCGGGCCATCGACCTGGCCACCCGCTTCGGTTACACCCTGCCCAATGCCTACAAGAGTTTGGGCGGCGCCCTCAAGGAGCTGGTGGAGCAGACCCGCAAGAAAAAGAAGCGCGCCTTCTACGAAGACCGGCTCGAGGCACTGCGCAAGAGTGCCGGCAAGGCCCGGGCCGAAATGGCCCAGCAACAGGGCTCGCGTCAATCCGTCACCAGTGAGAACGTCTATGGCTGATTCCCCCGCTGGCAGGCCCACGACCCACCAGGATCTCGACAGCGAGCAGCTGGCCAAGCTGGCGGCAGAAGCCTGTGACGACCGCAAGGCCGTGGACATTCGCCTGATCCGGGTTGACGAGGTGTCGTCGTTGGCCGATTGGTTTGTGATCTGCAGCGGCCTCTCCGATGTGCAGGTGCGGGCCATCGCCCGCTCGGCTGAGGATCAGATCGAGGAAACCACCGGCCGGCTACCCCTACGGCGCGAAGGCCAGAAGGAGGGCCGCTGGATGCTGCTCGATTACGGCGAAGTGATTGTGCATGTGCTCACCCCCAGCGAGCGCACCTACTACGACCTCGAATCCTTCTGGGGCCACGGTGAACAGGTGCGCTTCGTAAGCTCATTTCCAGCAGTTTCTCCCTGAACGCCATGCCGTGCCCGGTGCCGCCCGAGCAACGGCCCCTGCAGGAATACGAGCAGTTGCTGGCCTCCTGGTTTTTTGTTTGGCCGTCCCACGACCTGCCAGGTCTGTTGCGCCCTTTAGCCACCAGCTGGCTGTTGCTGCTGCCCCTCTCCACCTTGGTGGCTAGCGGCAGCTGGGTGTTGCGCCACCACCCGGCCCAGCTGGTGCTGGCGGGCATGGTGGCTGCAGTGGCGCTGCCGATGCTGCTGCTCGTGCGCCAGTGGCTCGGATGGAACTACGTGCACCGCCGCCTGGTCTCCGAGCGGGTCGAATACGAGGAATCGGGTTGGTACGACGGACAAGTGTGGGAAAAGCCCCTGGCCTGGCGCCAGCAGGACCTGCTAGTGGCCCAGCACCAGGTGCAACCGGTGCTGCGGCGGCTGCAACAGGGCGCAGCCCTGGCGGTAATCCTGGCCCTAGTGGGGGCAAGCCTCTGTCAGGCTCTTTGAGATCAGCTCCTGGGCTCTTGTGACCCTGTCCTCCAGTTTCGGTGGCACCGCCCGCGGGGGCGTCCCTCCCCTGGAGGTGCGGCTGCTGCGCAACGGCATCGTCGAATCGCGCCACCGGGTGCACGCGGTGGTTTGCGACGGCCGCGGCCGAGTATTGATGCGGGCAGGCGATCCCCAGCAGCTGAGCTTTGTGCGCTCTGCCCTAAAGCCCTTTCAGGCCACGGTTTTTGTGAGCAGTGGCGCCGCCGACCATTGCAATTGCGGCGAGCGGGGCCTGGCGATCGCCTGCGCTAGCCACACCGGCACGGCCATGCACGCCCGCGAGGCCTTCAAGCTGCTTTGGGGCGCTGAAATCGAGGCCGAGCAGCTGCAATGCCCCGTGCCCGACTGCGGCAAAAGCCCCCTTGAGCACAACTGTTCCGGCAAGCACGCCGCCTTCCTGGCCACCTGCCGGCAACTGAACTGGAGTACCGAGAGCTATCTACAAAAAGAGCATCCTCTCCAGCAGGAGGTGCTTAAGCGCGTAGGCGATTTGCTCGCCCTGCCCGCCGCCGAGCTGCTCACCGCCCGCGACGACTGCGGCGCCCCCACCCTGCAGCTGCAACTTGCCCAGATGGCCCTGCTCTACGCCCACCTGGGCGCCGGCAGCCAGGCCGACCTGGAGCGCCTCAGCCGGGCGATGCTGGCTCACCCCGAACTGGTGGCAGGGGAGGGACGCTTTGACACCGAACTGATGCGCGGCGGCCATGGTCAAGTGGTGAGCAAGGGCGGAGCTGAAGGCATCCAGTGCCTCAGCCGCGTCGGCGAAGGCATGGGGGTAGCGATCAAGGTGGAAGACGGCTCCGCCCGAGCCAAGCAAGCCGTAGCCCTGCACCTGCTCGAGCAGCTCGACTGGCTAACGCCGATAGCTCTCGAAGAGCTGCGCACTCGCTTCTTGATCCCAGCCCCCCATCTGCGCCTGGAAGTGATCGGCGAGCTGCGCTTCGACTGAGCGCCAGTACTAGGCACTTCGACTGGTATGGTTAAGAGGTCGACGCGGGGTAGAGCAGTCTGGTAGCTCGTCGGGCTCATAACCCGAAGGTCGCGAGTTCAAATCTCGCCCCCGCCACCACTTCCCAAAGCCCCGGCAGTCTCCTGTCGGGGCTTTGTTGTTTGAACATTCACCTCCGCTGCCCCAGCGATCACCGCCCAGAAAATGGCCATCCCCGCCAGCGTGACCCAGCCCGACGCCATCGTGGTGGGCTCCGGCGCTACCGGCGGTGTGGCTGCCATGGTGCTGGCCGAGGCGGGGCTGAGGGTGCTGGTGCTGGAGGCCGGTCCCGAGCTCTCATCCCGTCAGGCCTTCGGCAGCGAACCGCTTAATACGGCCCGGCGTGTGGCCAGCATCGCCAGCGGCCAGCAACGCATGCAGCGCCACCATCCGGGCTTCTGGAAACACAATCCCCAGCTGTTCGTCGATGAGCGGCTCAATCCCTACTCCACCCCAGACGACGCCCCGTTTTTGTGGAGCCGGGGCCGGCAGGTGGGGGGTAAAAGCCTCACCTGGGGAGGCATCACCCTGCGCCTTTCCGACTACGAATTTGGTGCAGCTGAGCGCGATGGTCAGGGGTCGGGCTGGCCGATCGGCAGCGCCGAGCTAGCGCCTTATTACACCCGCCTTGAGCAGTTGCTGGAGGTGCATGGAGCCTGCGACGGCCTGCCCCAGCTGCCCGATGGCCACTTCCAGGCGCCCCTGCCCTTCACCCCAGGCGAGCGCCACCTGAAGCGCCGCATCGACAACGAGCTTGGCTTGCCCCTGATCCACTCGCGCGGCTTCAACCTGCACCGGGGTGCGGGCTGGCCCCGCTCCGCCAGCCAGGGGCGCACATTGGCACGGGCCCTGGCAACGGGGCGCACCCAAGTGCGCAGCAACGCCGTGGTGAGCCACCTACTGCTCGACGGCGAGCGGGCCCAGGGCGTGGTGCTGGTAGATGGCAAAACGGCAGCCCACGAGCGCATTGAGGCGCCCTTGGTGGTGCTCTGCGCCTCAACGATCGAGACCCTGCGGATCCTGCTGCACTCGAGCGAAGCCCACCAACGCGGCGGCCTAATCGATCCATCCGGCAGCCTCGGGCGCTATCTGATGGACCACATCTCCAGCAGTCGCTTCTTTTCGATTCCCGGGGTGCCGGCCCTTGATGGGCCCAGCGAACTTTCTGGGGCTGGTAGCTGCTTCATACCCAACACGGTCAACCTGGATGCGGGCAGCGAAGCTGATTTCAGTGGCGGCTATGGACTCTGGACAGCCCTACAGCGCTTTGATCCACCAGCCCTGCTGCAGCGACGCCGGGGCGAGGCGGTGGGTTTTCTGATCGGTCACGGCGACGTGCAACCCAACGCCGACAACCAGGTGACCTTGAACGGTGAACATCTCGATGCCTGGGGGTTACCCACCGCCCACATCACCTGCCGCTGGGGTGCAAACGAGCAGCGCCTGGTGGCCCACATGCACCGGCGCATGGAGGCGGTGGTGGCAGCTGGTGGGGGGCAGATCCGGCCCATCGAAGAGCTATTTGTGCTGCCGCTGCTGGAGCCCTGGATCCGCACCAGCCTGGCGGTGAGTCCCGAGGCGCCACCACCTGGCTACTACATCCACGAACTCGGCGGCGCCCGCATGGCAAGCCAGCCCGAGGCAGGTGTGGTGAATCACCTCAACCAGTGCTGGGGCGCCCCCAATGTCCTGGTAGTCGATGGGGCCTGCTGGCCCCGGGCCGGCTGGCAGAGCCCAACCCTCACTGAAATGGCCATAACCTGGCGCGCTTGCGAAGCCGCTGCCGCCAGGTTGCGCCAAGGAGACCCCTAACCCGGTTGCGATCCGGTGTCTATCGCCACAACCGGCTTGAGCAACCCTGCTCACAATGGCAACGTCGACCTCTAAAAGGTCGGGCAAGGGAGTCTCAGGCGGAGGTTGGCCCCTCCGCCTTTTTTTTGTTATCTGCCACCAGATTTGAAAAATTCAGGGGCGCAGGAACAGGCCGTTGAGGTAGTGCTGGCTCACCCCCTGATCGGCGCAGCCGTGCTGAAACAGGAAGCTGGACAGCGCTGAGGAGATCAAGCGGTATTGATCCCACTGGGGGTGGCTGCGCAGGAACTCGCGCATGCCATCGAACAACACCTCTGGCACCTCCGCCTCCAGGCTGATGCTGCCGGCTTCTGCCTCCACTAACCCTTCTGCGCAGCTGGGTTGCTCCATACATCGTTGGAGGTGACTGCGCTCGGCTGCCATTACGAAACAAGAGGTGGGGTGACTCAGTAGGCCACATCGGTGCCAGGTCCGTCAAAGCCTGAAGGCCAGGGCGAAACCACACCGTTCTCAACTGAGATTGCCTGTGCCGGCGGCTCCATAACGGCGCAGCGAGGATTTTCAAAGCCTGCAAGGGCGGCCGCTGGTGGTGATGTCAAGGCCAGACTGAACAAAAGCAGTTATTCCCCAACTGCCAGGCCTAAACTGGCTTAGAAGCCTCATTTCTGGGGAAAACCCCTAATAAACTGGGGAAAAGACGGCAATAATGGGGAATACGGATAACCAATCAGCAGAACTGATGAGCTGGAGTCTCGCGAGACTTCCGGCGAGCTGAGAAGACTGAGCCACGCCAAACCGAGAGGGCTCAACTGCTGCCGCCCTGGCGCAGGGTTGTGGGACCGAGGGGATGGTCCGCGTGGGGGTAGGGCGGATGGTGATGGCTGTGCCCAGGGGAGTGGTCGTGATCGTGGGTGTGGCCGCCCACTGGAATCGGCACTCCATCGGGCTGGCAGGCACCGGTGCACTCGCGCTCACAGAGGTCACAGCCGTCGGTGAGCCCTTCAACGTGGTGGTGGTGGCTGTGCTGGGGCGCCCCAACCTCAGTCTCAAAGCCCAGCACCTGGGCCCGGTATTTGCACAGCGAACAATTCATGTTGGCGTCACCGCGCACCACCTCGGCCACCCGCTCCACAAAGGTGTCAAGCACCAGGGGGTGATCTGCCAGATAGGAGGCCTTGAGGAACTCCACCTCGGGATGGTCCTGGGCCACCCTCTCGGTGTGCTGCTGAATCCGACTCACCAGCACCCCGGAAAACAGGAAATAGGGGAAAACGACAACCCGGCGATAGCCAAGTCTCACCACTTGGCGAAGTCCAGGCTCCACTAATGGAAAGGTGACCCCGGAATAAACCGTTTCACCCCAGCCAAAACCAAAACCCTCCACCAACATCCGCGTCACCTTGGCGACATTGGAGTTGGCATCGGGGTCGGACGAGCCCCGGCCCACCACGACCAACATGGTTTCGTGCAGGGGCACCTCTGTGGCTGCCCCATCAAGGACTTCGCGAATCCGGGCCCCGGCGGCCTGAATCATCTTCAGGTCAACCCCCAGTTCACGGCCGTAGTCAATGCGCAGACCCGTCTCCGCCGCGTAGGTATTGAGCACCGAGGGGATGTCGTTTTTGGCGTGGCCCGCTGCGAACAGCATGGCCGGCACGGCCAGCACGTGGCTTACCCCCCGGGCCCGCAGCGCCTCCAGGCCATCGCGCAGGATCGGCCTGGCAAATTCCAGATAGCCGTATTCCACAGGCACCTCGGGCAGCAGCGCTTGGAGCCCCTTGGCCAGCTCGGCAAATTCGGCCACTGCCAGCCGATTGCGGCTGCCGTGGCCGCAAACCAGCACCCCAATCGGGCCGTGGGGACCGGCACTCAGGTCGGGATGGGAGAGGGAAGCCATGGCCACTCGCACTTGAGGGCGACCCTATTCCGGGAAGCAGCGGGTCAGGATGGGGATATCCGGGCTGCCTAGCCGTCATGGCCCTGCGCCTTCCCCCATACCAGCCGTTACCGGCCCCGCGCCCGGGGGGTGAGCTGCTTGAGGTGCCCATCGCCCAGCTGCGCCCCACCCAGCTCTGCGTGGGACTGGCTGAAGTGCGCAGCAGGCTGCGTGATTTCGGGGCCGAAAATACCCGCGAACGCCGCTCCTACCTGGGCAGCAAGCCCGTGCCGCTGGTGCGCAGCGCCGATGGCAGCGTGTGGATGGTCGACCGCCACCACCGCCTACGGGCCCTGATCGAGATCGAACCCGACGCCATCGCCTTCGGCTACGTGGTGCTCGAGCTCGACAGCCCCGACCCCGAGCAGGTGCTTGCGGCCCTGCATCAACGCGGCTGGCTCTACCTCTATGACGGCAGGGGCTTGGGGCCCCTGCCCCCCAGCGCCCTGCCCGAGCAGCTCACAGGCCTGCAGGACGACCCCTACCGCAGCTTGGTGTGGAAGCTGAAGCAGGAGGGGGTGCTGGCCGCCGCCCCGCTGATTCCCTTCCACGAATTCCGCTGGGGGGCCTGGCTGCGCAGCCGCCCCCTACCGCCCTTCAGCTCCGAGCAACTCGAGCCGGCCCTGCCCCGCGCCCGCGCTCTGGCCCGCTCCCGCGCCGCTGCCCACCTGGCTGGCTGGAAGGGCTCAGGCAGTTGCTAGGCGGCGCCAGTTGCTAGGCGGCCCCAACTGCCCCAGGCTGGAGCTCCACCGCCCCCCTGCGCCGTAAATGCCATACAGCCACCTGCTGGTGCCCACCGATGGCTCCGAGCTCTCAGACAAGGCCGTGCAGCAGGCGGTGGCGCTGGGCCACAGCCTGGGAGCTCGCATCACCTTTTTCCACGCGCAATCCAACTTCCCCATCTCCCTAGTGGGCGTGGGTGAGCTGGTGGACCCCAATACGGTGACCGCCCTAGTGCAAGCCGCTCGCCATGGCGCCGAGCAAATCCTGGCGGCAGCAGCAGCCATGGCCCAGGCCGCCGGGGTGGTCAGCGACCAGGACACCGTGGTTAGCTCCATGCCCTATGCGGCAATCGTGGAGGCCGCCACCCGCCATGGGGCTGATCTGATTGTGATGGCATCCCATGGCCGCCGCGGCCTGGAGGGAGTGCTGCTGGGCAGCGAAACCCACCGGGTGCTTACCCACAGCAGCTGCCCGGTGCTGGTTGTGCGTTGAGCTCCGGCCACTACGCTGCCTGCGACAGCAACAGGCGTGCCGGTGGCTAAGGACGAAACGAGCAGGGGCGAAGAACTGCAGGGCCTGGGCTGGACGCCTGAGGAGGTGCGCCAATACGAGGAGCTGTGGGAATACCGGCAGCGCTGGGGCGCCATCAACCTGGAGCCGGAAGATCGGGTGTTACTTCGGCGAGCTGAAGCAGCCCTGCCCAAGCGGGTTGCCCATGGCAAGAGCTCGCTCAAAAAAACACTGCAGCAGAAATCTCACTACCGCTGGCTGTGTCTCTATCGAGACGCCATGCTCACCTCCGCCGAAGGCCTTGGCCTCCAGCCCGGCGAAGAAGCCGCTTGGGTGATTCTGCTCGAGGCCGAGTTACGAGCCCTGGATCACTACGAGCCGGTGCTGGGGTTGCCTGACACCCTCAAGGCCAAGGCCCTACTGCCGGCCCGGGAGGCCTGGATCGCTGCCATCGCCGCCCAGGGACGGGAGCTCAGCTTCGACTTCGACGCACCGCTGGAAGCCCTCAAGCAGCAGGAAGCCACCAGCTGGAAGCCCCTGCGCAACGTTGGGGCCCGCTCCTATCCGGTGCTCGAAGCTGGCGCCGCTGCCAACTTCCGCTCCCAGATGAACCAGGAGGTAGCCCAGCTGATCCGCTCCACCTTCCCCTCGCTCAAGGACAGCGACAAGCCGGAGCCCCCGAGCTCCTAGGGCGCCGGGGCGCCGGCGCTGGACTGCACCGGTACCCGGCCCACCTTCCAGATGCGCTCGGCGTAGTCAGCGATCGAGCGGTCGCTGCTGAAGAAGCCACAGCGCATCGTGTTGTGCAGCGACATCCGCGCCCAGCGGCCCCGGTCGAGCCAGGCTTCATCTACGGCGTTTTGAGCTCGGCGGTAGTCGGCCACATCAGCCATCACCCGGAAGGGATCGTGGCTGGTGAGGCTGGCCAACAAGGGGTAGAAGAGCTCTCCATCACCCTCGCTGAAGTAGCCCGAGCCGATCAACTCCAGGGCCTGGCGCACGGCCGGGTCCTGCTCGATCCAGGGCATCGGGTGATAACCGCTGTGGCCCAGCTGCTCGATCTGCTCTGCGGTGTGGCCAAAGAGGAAGAAGTTCTCAGCCCCAACGCAATCGCGGATTTCGATGTTGGCCCCATCGAGGGTGCCAATCGTGACCGCACCATTGAGAGCCATCTTCATGTTGCCGGTGCCGGAAGCCTCCTTACCAGCGGTGGAAATCTGCTCAGAGAGATCCACCGCTGGATACACCAGCTGGCCCAGGCTGACGCTGAAGTTGGGCAGGAACACCACCTTGAGGCGGCCATCCATGGCCGGATCCATGTTGACCACGTCGGCGATACCGACCAGCAGGCGGATGATCAACTTGGCCAGGGCATAGCCCGGAGCCGCCTTGCCACCGAACACAAAGGTGCGCGGCGGCAGGTCTTCACCGGCGCGGATGCGCAGATAGCGCTCAACGATCTGCAGGGCCGCCAAGTGCTGGCGCTTGTATTCGTGGATGCGCTTGACCTGCACATCAAACAGGGAGGTGTGATCAACCAGCACCCCCAGCTCGCGGCGCATGTACTGGGCGAGGCGCTGCTTGCCGAGATCCCGCACAGCCTGCCAGCGCTCCAGGAACGCAGAGTCGTCGGCAAAGGCGGCAAGACCTTGAAGCTCCTCGAGGTGGGTGCGCCAGCGATCGCCGATCGCCTCATCGAGCAGGGCCGCCAGCGGTGGGTTAGCCACCGCCAGCCAGCGCCGCGGTGTGACGCCGTTGGTGACATTGGTGAACCGCTCCGGCCAGATCCGGGCCAGATCAGCAAACAGGTGCTGCTTAAGCAAGGTGCTGTGCAGCTCGGCCACGCCGTTGACGTGGTGGCTGCCCACCACCGCCAAGTGGGCCATGCGCACCCGGCGCTGCGGGCCCTCCTCAATTAAGGAAATGCGCTGCAGGATTTGGGAATCGCCGGGATAGCGAATCCGGGCCATGCGCAGGAAGCGGGTGTTGATCTCGTAGATGATCTCGAGCTGGCGGGGCAGCAACTGCTCAAACAGCTCCACGCCCCAGGTTTCCAGGGCCTCGGGCAGCAGGGTGTGATTGGTGTAACTGATGCTGGCGGTGGTGATCGACCAAGCGGTATCCCAATCGATGCCGTACTCGTCCATCAGCAGCCGCATCAACTCAGCCACGGCGATGGCTGGATGGGTGTCGTTCAGCTGCAGCGCAAACTTGCGGTGGAAGTCGGTAACCTCCAGCCCCTGGCCCCGCAGGATGCGGAACATGTCCTGCAGGGAGCAGCTGACGAAGAAGATCTGCTGGGAGAGACGCAGTCGCTTGCCCTGGTCCAGCTCGTCGTTGGGGTAGAGGACCTTTGAAAGGGTCTCCGCCTGCATTTTGCGCAGCACCGCCCTGGTGTAATCGCCGGCGTTAAAGGAAGCGAAGTCGAAGGCCTCGGGAGCCACCGCCGACCAGAGCCGCAGGGTATTGGCGGTGTTTACGCCATAGCCCAGGATTGGGGTGTCGTAGGCGACGCCGATCACGGTTTGTTCACCTATCTGCACCGGATAGCTCCACTCCGGCCGGATCACCTCCCAGGGATTGCCATGGGCCAGCCAGGGATCGGTGCTCTCCACCTGGCCGTGGGGGGTGATCTGCTGGCGGAAGATGCCGAACTCGTAGCGGATGCCGTAGCCGATCGCTGGCAGCTCCAGCGTCGCCATCGACTCCTGGAAGCAGGCGGCCAGTCGCCCTAAGCCACCATTACCAAGACCGGGTTCGGGCTCCTCGGCGATCAGCTCCTCAAGGCTCAAGCCCAAGCTGGCGCAGGCCTCCCGGGCTGCCTCCACCAAACCCAGATTCACCAGGTTGTTTTCCAGGTGCGGGCCCAGTAGGTATTCCGCCGACAGGTAGGTGGCCGTGCGGACATGCTCGCGGGTGTAAGTGTCGGCGGTGTCGACCCAGTTTTTGAGCAAGCGATCACGCACCGCCAAAGCCAGGCAGCGGTAATGGTCATGGCTGGTGGCCAGGGAGCTGGACTTGGCCTGACTGAAGAAGAGATGCCCTTGCATCGACTCCTTCAGAGCCTGGCTATCGGCTGAGGCCATCCCTGACTACTTCAAAGCGAAAGTCTGGGGCTGGCGACTCAAATTCGCAGCAGCGTGGTCACGGTTACCGCACACGCCAAGCCAGGCCCAATCGCGCCGCTGGTATCAACCGCAGCAAAGTTTGAAGGGGGGAACAGCTTTGTGTAGGTGAATTGACGTTCAGTGGCGAACTCCCCATGCCCTCCCAACCACGCCTTCAAGCCCTCGAAAAGATTCTCAGCCGCCCCGCCGCCCCTACCGCTCCAATTCAGCCCCTCGATGAGCTCTGGGCTAGCGACGTATTCACCCTCGACAAGATGAAGGCGGCGCTGCCGAAGGAGATCTTCAAATCGGTGCAGCGCACCATCAAGGAGGGCAGCAAGCTCGACGTGTCGGTGGCAAACGTTGTAGCCCAGGCGATGAAGGAGTGGGCCACCGCCCGAGGTGCCCTGTATTACTCCCACGTTTTTTATCCGCTCACCAACTCCACTGCAGAGAAGCACGACGGCTTCATCTCACCCCAGGGCGACGGCACGGTCTTCACCGAATTCACCGGCAAGGTGCTGGTGCAGGGCGAGCCCGACGGCTCCTCCTTTCCCAATGGCGGTATCCGCTCCACCTTTGAAGCTCGCGGCTACACCGCCTGGGATATCACCAGCCCCGCCTGGCTGATGGAGACGCCCAACGGTGTCACCCTCTGCATCCCCACCGTCTTCGTCTCGTGGACCGGCGAGGCCCTCGACAAAAAAACCCCCCTGCTGCGCTCGATCGCAGCCGTAAACAAACAGGCCCACAGGCTGCTCAGCCTGCTGGGGGAAACCACCATTGCCCCGGTCAACTCCAGCTGCGGCGCCGAGCAGGAGTACTTCCTGATCGACAGCGCCTACGTGCCCCTGCGGCCAGACCTGCTGTTGGCCGGCCGCACCCTGTTCGGTCGCCCCTCCGCCAAGGGCCAACAGTTTGACGACCACTACTTCGGCGCCATCCCGGAGCGGGTGCAGGTGTTCATGCAGGAGGTGGAGCGGCAGATGTACCGCCTGGGGATTCCGGCCAAAACCCGCCACAACGAGGTGGCCCCATCGCAGTTTGAGATTGCGCCTTTCTTCGAGGCCGCCAACGTGGCTACCGACCACCAGCAGCTCACCATGACCCTGCTGCGCAGCACAGCGAAGAAACATGGTCTGGCCTGCCTGCTGCACGAGAAGCCCTTCGCTGGCATCAACGGCTCTGGCAAGCACGTCAACTGGTCGATCGGCAACGCCACCCAGGGGAACCTGCTCGATCCGGGCAAGACGCCCCATAAAAACCTGCAGTTTCTGATGTTCTGCGGAGCGGTGATCCGCGGCGTGCATATGTACGGCCCCCTGCTGCGGGCCGTGATCGCCACCGCCAGCAACGACCACCGCCTCGGAGCCAACGAAGCACCCCCGGCAATCATCTCGGTGTATCTGGGCAGCCAGCTGGAGGATGTGTTCAACCAGATCCGCGAGGGCCGACTCTCCGGCTCGGCCCTCGGCGGCGTGATGGACTTCGGGGTGGATACCTTGCCCGAATTCGACAAGGACGCCGGTGATCGCAACCGCACCTCACCCTTTGCCTTCACGGGCAACCGCTTCGAGTTTCGCGCCGTCGGCTCCAACCAATCGGTGGCTGGCCCGCTTGTGGCCCTTAACACCATCCTGGCCGATTCCCTCGCCTGGATCTCCAGCGAGCTGGAGGCAAAGCTGGGAAGTGGCTACGGCCTTGAGGAAGGGGCTCTGGCCGTGCTCAAGACCCTGATCGAACAGCATGGCGCCGTCGTGTTTGGCGGCAACGGCTATTCCGATGAGTGGCACCGCATGGCAGTGGAGGAGCGGGGCCTGGAAAACCTGCGCACTACCGCCGATGCCCTGCCGGTGTTGGAGCGCCAATCAATGCGCGAGCTGTTCGAGCGCACCGGCGTGCTCTCGGCTGTCGAGCTGCAGAGCCGCTTCGAGGTTTACGCCGAGCAGTACATCCTGGCGATCGATGTGGAAGCGAAGCTGGCCGTCCAGATCGCCCGCACCCAGGTGTACCCGGCAGCGATCCGCTACCTCGGCGAACTAGCTGAATCCCTGCAACTGCAGAGTTCACTAGGCATCCAGGTATCGCCGGAAACCTCCAAGGAGGTGGCTGGACTGTGCCAGTCGTTGATGGACATCAGCGGCCAACTGCAAAGCGCCATCGACCATCCCCCCCACGGCACCGAAGCCCACATGCGCTACTCCGCCGACACCCTGGTGCCGTTGATGGCCGACTTGCGCGTGGCGGTTGACGGCCTGGAGGCCCTGGTCGACGACAACCTCTGGCCCCTACCCACCTACCAGGAGATGCTGTTCGTGCGTTGAGCAAGGCGGCTGCGCCCGCTCACTGCGGAAAAACGCTGATGCGAGCGCGTTCTACGTAACTGGGGTCGGCCATGGTGTCGACCTCAAAGCAGGTCCAGGTGGCACTGGGTGCGGGGCTGCGCTCAAGCAACGGCCATTCGATACGCCGGCGCTGATAGGTGAGGCCCACACAAGTAAGTGCCTGGTCATCGGCCATCAGCGACCAGAGCACGTGCACCTCGCCGCGGTCATAGGCGATAGGAAGCTCCTGCCCCCCCTGCTCTGGCAACCATCCCGGAGCGAGGGTCAGGCCAGTCTGATTTTCCCAACACAAGTAGGAGCCGTTATCGGTGGGATAAAACCAGCAGGTCTCATTGGCTGCCTCAGCCAGGGGAAAGCGATCCAGCAGCTCCACCTGCTGCACTTGCAGCCAAGAGCCTTCGGCGGGGCCCCTAACGGCGTAGACGCCGATCCACAGGGAGGGCACGTCAAACTGCGTCACCACGGCATCGCAGATCAGGGAACGCCGCTCTGGCGCTGAGCCGAGGGGATCTTCACCGGCGATGGTGGCGCAGCCACTAGCCACCAACTCATCGAGGCTGCCCTGCCATTGATCTGGCATCCGAAACAGCCTCAGACCCCGGCCGAGATCAGGACCCTGGTGGCCTTGGGCCGCAACCAGAGCCTGCCAATCAACGCCCTCTTCGGGCAACTCCTGGCCCCTGGTCAACAGAAAGGCTAGGGAGTGGAGCATGGGTGCCTGCACAGGTCAGGGGCGCAGTAAAAGCGGACCCTAGAAGCCCTGACTGTTTAAAGCGGTGTTCTTGGCTGCCGGTCAGAGCACCAACTCCACGATCACAAAGCCCACAAGGGCCGCCAGAGCCAGCAGGGATGGCACACGCATCGAATTCTGCACCGTTCAATTCTTAAGCAAATCCTAGGAGCGCTGGCTGGCCCTGGATTGGGATCGGGGAGGTCTTCACATCTCTTGCTCCTGAGAGACTGGGATCATCAGCAATTCCGCACCCCAGGCGATGCAAAGCAGCGACGGCAGCCACCGCACAGCTTTCAGCCTGATGCTGCTGGTCGTGGTGGCCATCGGCCTACACGTTTACGCCTTACGGGTAAAAGAGGTAAAACCGATTCGCCAGCTGCCAAGAACCAGTCTTAGCCCCGATGGCCAGGGGCGCTTAGCCGGGTCCCAATCCAACCGGATTCAGCGAATACTTGAAAACTGAAAGCCAGCCTCAGCGCTCGAAGGCAAGGCCCACCAAAGAACGATTGGCACCCTTGACTTGCCAGCAGCCCTTAACCGGCCTGTAGCCACAGCCACGGCCATGGGCCTGGGTGATAAGTACGCCATGGCCGCCGGGATACAAATCAAGCTGTGGATCAACCCATATCGCCACGCCACCAGCACTGAAGTTGGCGATTTTCACAGGAATTACAGGCAGCACCCTGCACTCCCACCGCAACCAGCCCTCCATGGGTTGCTCCACTGGCCAACGCTGACCCTCGCGGAGGTTGATGAACCCAGCGAGAGGCCTGTTTCGCAGGCGAAATCTGGTCGCCGATCCCATAAAACCCCCACTACGCAGGCCAGAGATGACCGATCGCGGCAAGCGCGCCTCACCTCTTCTTAAGTTTAGACCCATCTGACACTAGATAGGCCGAGGTCCCGGCAGCCTTATCAAAAGCCGCTCCAGAAGCGCAAGGCACAAAGATCTCGCCCTTAGCCAGCCATGAGCGTCGCCTAGGCCACCACGGGGCTTGCCGGCCATGGAGGACAGTGGATATATCGCGGCAGAGCTGATGCCCCAGACCATGCAAGCCAATTTGACCGGTCTGGTACCGACCCGATCGCCCAAGGCAGCCCATGGGGCGGCTGAAGAGACAAGCCAGTCCCAGCGGGGATTCGGTGGATCGGGCCAGAGCAAGTCACGACGCAAAGGGGGCAAAAAGCGCAGCCCTGCGCTGAGCAAAGCCGACTGGGGCCCTCTGGGTAAGCATCCCGATCTTGATGCGATCGTGGCGCGTCAGCGATTACACCTGCCCCTTGCCGGGCGCATCGGCGCCGACGAAGTCAACCGAGCTTGGAAGAGCGCCGCCGCCGAACACCACCCAGACCGCGGTGGCAGTCACGACACGATGCAACGGGTAAACGGGGCGCGGGATCTGCTGCTGGGCCGCAGCACCGTGGTGGAAAGGTCAGATTGAGTATGCAAATCGGATGGTGGTCCCATCGCCGATGCAACCCCCCTAGTGCTGGTGCACGGGCTGCTCGACAGCCCCGCTGTTTGCAATGCGCTTAAGCTCTGCCTGGGCAACCAGCGCCAACCGCTTTTAATCCCCGAACTACCGCTGCGGTTTGGCCTCACCCGCATCTCCGAGGCGGCGGAAGGGCATTTCCAAGTCCTGGCCGGCCCGCACCGCGGCAACGCCATCGCGCATCCCGAAGATGAAATCGGTCACCACGAAGCCCCTGAATCCCCAGCGCTGCTTGAGGATTTCGTTGAGCAGCACGGGGTGCTGGCCGCACCACTCGCCATTCACCTGGTTGTAGGCGCCCATCAGCGAGCCAGCCCCGGCCTCTACGCATGCGCGGAAGTGGGGCAGGTCAAGCTCGTGCAGCACCCGTTCACTCACCTGCACGTCCACCAGGAAGCGGGAGCTGTCGATCGAGTTAAGGGCTAAATGCTTGACGCAGGCCACGGCGTGGCGCTGGATGCCGCGGGTCATTGCCGCCCCCAGGCAGCCGAGCAGCACCGGATCTTCGCCATAGGTTTCCTGGGCCCGGCCCCAGCCGGGGTGGCGCAGCAGATTGACGCACACCGCCGCCAGCCAGTTGGCCCCAAAACTGCGAGCCTCGCGGGCCATGGCCACGCCGATCCGCTCCTCCAGATCCACGTCCCAGCAGGCACCGCGAGCAATCGGAGCGGGGAAGGTAGTCGCCCCGCCCTGGAGCACCACCCCCCGCGGGCCATCAACGAACTGCAGTCCGGCTAGCCCCAGGCGCGGCAACACTCCCGCTGGCCAGGGGTGCAGGTGGGAGGCGTCGCGGCTGGCAATGTCAACCATGCCGGGCCAGAAGTCGGTATTGCCCTCCAGCAGGGCAAGCTTCTCGGCAACGCTGAGCTGGGCCAGCAGCTCTTGGGCCCGGCGCTCAATCGACTGCTGATCAGTCTCTGGTGGCGCCGTCATGGCCTTTTCCCAAGCGGCATAAAAACTAGGAAGCCCGGAGCGCGTGCCCCGGGCTTCTGTTGACCCAGCTGTGGTGCCTGCCCGGATGGGTGGGGCTCGGCTGGGCGCAAGTTAGATAGCAATCAGATCATGAGATCTGGGTGTCTTAAGTTGTACTGCGGAGCTGCTGACGCAAGCACCTGGGGCCAGGTGACCAGTGGGACGTCTCGATTAATCCGGGGCACCTAAGGCGGCGCAGTGGAGGCTTTTCAGCCAAGAGACGTCAGAGATCCGTCGAGAGTGTTGGAGCAGGGGCCGGATCGTCAGAGCACTCCTGGCAAATGCTCAGGGGGGGTGTCTTCCATCAGTGGAGCCTCCGAATCCCGATGTCCACACGATCTCTCCGCCAAACCAAAAAGGCAACCATCCATACCGCTGCCGCAATGGCTCTTCACCCGCGGCAATCAGACTTCATGAAGGCCGCTTCACATCTGAGTCTGGATAGGAGCCAAGATTTCAATCAGCTAGTTCGGCACCCTTGAAGAGACAATCCAGGCTGGGGCTGCTGGCCCTGGCGTTCTTGGCGGCCTGGGCTACTGGCACGGGCATGGGAAATGCGCGCGCCGATGACGGCCCAAGCGCTGCTGCCCTGGGCGTGAAGGTAGAAACCCTGATCCGCAGCGATCGCTCCTGGAATGGGGACCTACTACCCAAGCTCAACGATATCCAAGCCGAAGTAACAGTGCTGCGCGTCACTGTGCCTGCCGGAGTAACCCTGCCCCGCCATCTCCATCCGGTGATCAATGCCGGCGTGTTGCTGCAGGGAAGCTTGCGAGTCGAAAGCGACGACGGCGCCAGCCAATCCCTGCAACCAGGCCAGGCCCTAATCGAAACGGTAAACAAAATGCATCGAGGCGTAAGCCTGGGTCCTGAGCCAGCGGTGGTCGTGGTGGTTTACGTGGCGCCGAAGGGCAGCCCCATCACGGTGCCAGCCGCCTCGGCCCCCAAAGGGAATCTCAACAAGGCGGCGGACGAGATCGTCACCGTGCGGCCGCTAACAACCAGCACCAACAAGCAAAAACTAAAGCAGTTTGTGGGCATTTCCGGCGCCAACAGCGGTGCCCGTGGCCTGTCGATGAACAGGGTGGTGATTCCCCCTGGTGGGCAGGCAGCAGCGCATCGCCATGTGGGATCGGAATCAGCGATATTTCTGCTGGCAGGCCGCGTTAAAACCTTTTACGGCCCTTGCTTGGAGAGGTCAGTGATCAACCAAACGGGCGACTTTCTATTCATCCCGGCAGGCGTCATCCACATGCCGGTAAACCTCAGTGCCAGCGAGCCCGCCATTGCAATTGTGGCCCGCAACGATGCCAACGAGCAAGAGCATGTGGAGCTGCACGCCCCTCCGGATAAGGTCAAGGACGCACAACGTACACCAAACTGTGCAGCACCAGGCCACAAATAGCTATTAAGGCCTGCAGCATCGGGGGAAATGCGGCGCCGCCTTGGTGGGCGATGGGGTAAACGCCGCACCGGCCAAAGAATCAAATACTTGCAGTTGACAAGCTTGACGGCATAAGCCATTTACAAGATGGCGAATGTGAATCTATACCGGCGGGGTCAGGCCTCTGGTTAACAGGTAAACCCCTACGTACAAAAATAGAAAGATCAAAAGCAAGCCACCAACAAATAATTTCCCATCCATCGGTGGTAGCTGATTTAGTTTCCGCCATCCTATCTAAGCAGAACCGACCTCATCAGCTCATAGGAGCGGGACGAGAAGGTTAAGAGGTGCTGCTCCTCAAGCAGATAGACACGCCCAAGTCATTCTGCTGCAAATCCGAGGTAATGGTTGATAGTTCCAGTCCCTCTCCCTAAGGTGAAAATTCTCCTCAGGCAACTGAGCGTTAATTGGCTGGCTGGAGGTGTCGCTGCTGGTGCGCTGGATTCTGGCCTTGAGTCTGCCGTCCCTTCCGGCCTGCATGCCGCTGCACCAGCGAACGGTGTCCGTGTTGATACCTGCCCGAAACGAGGCAGCAACCCTGCCAAATCTACTGGCGGCCCTCAGCAACCAGGTTCTCAGGCCCGCTGAAGTGATCGTGATCGAAATGACTCCAGCGACGGTACCGCCACCATCGCCCGCCAGGGCGCTGACACGCTTGCGATCAAGGTGATTCAGCCACCTCCTCTTCCCGAAGGCTGGTGCGGCAAGACCTGGGCTCTTCACCACGGTGTGCAGGCCAGCCGGGGGGATGTTTTGATTTTTCTCGACGCCGACACCGAACCTGCCCCACGGTTCCTGCAGCGGCTGCTCGCCCAACACGAGCAGCAAGGAGGACTGGTCTCGGTACAGCCCTATCACCGCTCAGAGAAGCCTTATGAGCAGCTCTCTCTGCTCTTCAACCTGGTGGGGCTGATGGCGGTAAGGCTGGGGCCGAGCTGTGGAGTCGCCTTCGGGCCGGCGATGGTGAGCAGTCGGGCCGACTATCAGCGCGCCGGCGGCCATGTGGCAGTGGCTGACAAAGTGGTGGAGGATTGGTTCCTAGCCCATCGCTACGAGCAGCTCGGCCTGCCCGTGAGCGCCTGGCTCGGCAGCGATTCGATCGCATATCGCATGTATCCCGGCGGGTTGGCCGACATGGTGGTCGGCTTCAATACGACCGCCGCCGGAGAAGTTCGCTGGCCCTGGATGCTGGCGATGCTGCTGTGGCTTTCGGGCCTCTTCTGGGCCGCCTGGTGTCTGCCTGGCGCCTTGCTGGGCTGGCCTCTGGTGGGGACCCACGCGATCGGCCCAAATGCATTGATCTATGGCGCCTTTGCCGTGCAGTTGCTGCTGCTCAGCCGCCGGGTAGGGCGCTTCCATTGGATCAACCTGATCTTTCCGATTCCGGTGCTGTTCTTTCTAGGGGTGTTCATCCTCGCGATCTTCAAGCTCGAGCAAGGGCATGTTTAGTGGAAGGGAAGGCGATTCAATACCCGCTGAGGGGCCTTGGGAGGCGTGATCTACGGGTTGATACAACCTTGCGGGTCTGCTGAGGCAGCTCGTACAAGGTTGCTGTGGCTGCTCGATTAGTGGGTATTCAAAAGAGGGCTGATCACACATCTGCTGCCGATCCGCTGATAAAGCTGAATCCCAGCAATTTGATGAGCATCATAGAAAAAACGAGCAGTTTTAATGTGCAACCACATGACTTGACAGGGGAAGATGTCCAGCCTGGATGAGCATCCAGGCACCAAGACAATTTTAGCCAATACTTCAAACCACAACACAAGTTTTAAACCGGCAAAGGAGAAATCACGCGGCATTTCTCGCATCACTTGTCATCACCCTCATTGCTGCTGGAGCACTGCCATGGCCCATCAATAACTACATTCAGATGGACTGAAAGACGAAGCGCATCTTGAACATGACTACGGTCGCCGTGGTCGCCCCATGGATTCTCAATGTAATGGGATTAATTGACTCCATCCGCGGGATACGTTTTGGCAGGCAATAACTTCGCGTGACCGAGTATTGATTAAATCACAGCAGAGCATTCAACGAAGAAGGATCAGCAAAAGCATAACCGTGCCTATAGAGTCCTAGGCGGCCATCATGTAAGTTCGCATACTTCTTCGTCGAGCCTCCTATATCCACGGCGCCTCGCCGGCAACGAAGAGGTCGTGTCTCGAGCGCTGGCTGTAGCAATTGACTACCGAAAGTTGCGCGTACCAGTGCATTGGTCAGATACTATAGCTAGATTACTGGCCTCTTGTGTACTTAGCGATTTTTGACTAAGAGCTAACATGGGAAAAACTGCGGCGCTGTGCCTCACACCCTGCAGCAGATTACAAAAATCCGCACAAACTTGAGGCTATGGGTAGCTTAAATACTCCAAATAAGTGCAGATTCTTCCAGTGATAAACGAATATGATCATTTCACCACTCGCAAGAGTGCGGCTTCTGCTTAATTTTGCCCCCAGATCGATAAAGTACTGCAATGAACGATAAACTACGAATTCTTCAGCGCCAACCACGCAGGATCTCAATTACATTAAGCTACAATGTACACGAGGCTTTGATAAAAAGATCAGACGAAGAGGGCCGCTCTGTTTCCAACCTTTGTGCATTCCTACTTGAAGATGCTTTAAAGGATCAGAGAGATCTGATAGGCATACACGTCCGAGAAAATATAGTGGATGGGTTGGCCAGTAAAAAGTTGATGCTTAACGGTGATTCCGTGTCTAATGGATTTTCTCGACGACCGTAGAGCATGCGGCAATTCCAGCCAAGCAGCTTATGCAAGGTACAGGGCTCACTCAATTGCCCTCCTTAGCTTATTAGGTTCTCGCCACTCTACAGACTGAATATGTTGCTTTGCATTACCCGTTGATTTTGCAATATCGACAAAAGCCATTCGCTTTTCAATACAAGATCGGTGGCTAATCACTTCTTGCTCGTCAGGAGAAAGCAATCTCAGGCATTGCTGAATCTATCATTGCCCTGAATAAGCCTAATCGTAGATTGCTTAATCCCTCAACATCTATAGGTAGAAAAGCGATAGCCCCTGGTCGGATCAAATCTTTCCACGGCTCGCATAAGGCCCAAATTACCTGCCTGAACAAGATCAATCTTGCCAACTTGGTTACCCCTAATTCGAAATCCATATTGCTTGACAACACTAACAATGAGCCTAAGGTTACAATTCATTATCCGGACGAAAGCACGGCGCCCCCTTCGCTGTTTGACACTCGCGATGTTGTCAAAGTCTCGCCATTTTCTATTCATTCGCCCAAGCTCAACCCCCTCCCCTTCACGCAGCAGTGGAATGCCACCATTCGCCTGTTGATAATCACTCAAGCAATCAGCCATGGAGACCAGCGAAGCAACTGCGGCCATACTCCTCCAGAAGACTCAACTTTAAAATTAAATCAGCACATATGCTTACTTAGTGCCGCGTTGCGCAGCCCCCTGCAGCATTAAATTGACAAGCAGCTGCGGGTATTTTTGGCATACTTCTCACGGCAATGCGACTATTCAAGCACTTCAAATCTAGCAGCTAAATATAGCACTAAAATCCACTAAAACTTATCATCGGGCGAATCAGGCGAGGATTAAAAGCCAGCAACCATCGTGGGTTCTGGCCGACAGGTAGTCAGCCAGATATGGCCGCCACCATGGAGGCCTGATCCATACCGATCAAGGCAGCCACTACATGCCGACAAAATACCGGCAATTGCTGGAGGACCACAAGATCAGCCGCAGAATGTCGGCCAAGGGATGCTGCTGAGATAACGCGTGGTGGAAAGATCACAAGCAGCAGTTCATCTCTGCCCGCACACTCTCCACTACGTGGCCCTGATCACTGTCCAACCAATCGGGGTAACCCCACTCCGTAGGGCTCAAGGGTTGCATTTGCAACTACTTTAAGCCAGGTTAGCCGGCCTCAAAGACTCCTGAAAAGCCTCATCTTTAATGTATAGAAACGACGCAGTAGCTGCGCGCAGGAATGCTCATCACTTACCAGAATGAACATCAATTTGCGTCAACTTTGGCTAAAACAGGGGTTGGCCGTCCAGTAAAGCCATAGTAACTCAGGCAATGACTAATGTCGCCCATTAATTATAAACTTTTAGCTCTTGCCATTGCCATCGATCAACCAGGGCCCTCACGCAGCTCAGAGCTTTGGAGGATTCAGTTTCACCTAGGGGCGCTTGACCTAGGGGCGCTTGTTATGACTGTAAGCATCAAGAAAATATGTTTCTGACCCTGAATGCAGGCCCAGATCAAGAATGGGTCGCCTGAGATTCGAACTCAGGACCAATCGGTTAAAAGCCGAGTGCTCTACCGCTGAGCTAGCGACCCGCGCCCTAAGGCACTTACGAACGTATCACCCAGGGGCGACCTCCTCCAAGGGGAGCGAGGCAACCGTGAGAATGGCCTAACAACTGGCCACAGCGGATGAGCGTCTTTCCCTGGCCCAAACCCCAAATCCACGCCGAGGCCTGGGTGGCCGAAACGGCCGTGGTAATCGGCGATGTGCAGCTAGCGGTAGGAGCAAGTCTCTGGCCCACTGCCGTCGCCCGCGGCGACCTCAGTTCAATCGTGGTGGGTGAGGGCAGCAACGTGCAAGACGGAGCAGTGCTGCATGGCGACCCCGACCAGCCTGTGACCATCGGCTCCGATGTGACCATCGGCCATCGGGCTGTGGTGCATGGCGCCACCCTTAAAGACGGCTGCCTGATCGGCATCGGCGCCATCGTGCTCAATGGCGTCACCGTGGGAGAGGAGGCCCTGGTGGCCGCCGGATCGGTAGTGACTCGCGACGTACCCGCTGGAGTCCTGGTCATGGGATCCCCGGCCCAGGTGAAACGAGAGCTCACGGCTGAGGCCCGGGCCGAGCAGCGCCAGCACGCCCGCCGCTACCGCCAACTCGCCGATGCCCATGCCCAGTCCCATGCCCAAGCGAACGGATGACGACATATCCGGGTCTAGACAGGCGAATCCTGAGGTTCAGTCCGTAAGATCCTTAGATCTCGTTTGACTTCCCATGGACGGTCGGCTGATTTTGGTGGTTGCTCCGATCCTGCTCGCCGCGAGCTGGGCCGTCTTCCATATCGGTCGTGCCGCCGTAGGACAGCTGCAATTGCTGCTGAAGCGCGCCCGCGCCTGAGCATTTGAGCTCTGAGCTGCTCGTTATCGGTGCTGGCCTGGCGGGTACGGAAGCCGCCTGGCAAATCGCTCAAGCTGGGCTGGAGGTGCGGTTGGTGGAAATGCGGCCAGTGCGCCGCAGCCCAGCCCACCACAGCTCTGAATTTGGCGAACTTGTATGCAGCAACAGCTTCGGCGCCCTAAGTAGCGATCGGGCCGCAGGCCTACTTCAAGAGGAATTGCGGCGCCTGGGTTCGATGGTGATTCGCACGGCTGACGCCCACGCCGTGCCTGCAGGCGGAGCCCTGGCAGTAGATCGCGGCCGCTACAGCGCCGCCCTCACCGCCGCCCTCGAGCAGCACCCGTTGGTGACGGTGGAGCGGCGGGAGCACACCGAGCTGCCCGGCCCCGGTGAGATCGCCGTGCTGGCCACCGGTCCGCTCACTAGCGAGCCCCTGGCGGAGCAGCTGCGGGAATTCACGGGCCGGGCCGACTGCCACTTCTTCGATGCGGCCAGCCCGATCGTCGAAGGCGAGAGCATCGACCTGGGCGTGGCCTTTCGCGCTTCCCGCTACGACAAGGGCGATGCCGACTACATCAACTGCCCCATGGACCGGGAGCAATTTCTTGCTTTTCGGCAGGAGCTGCTAATTGCCGAGCAGGCCGAGCTAAAGGACTTTGAAAAGGAGAGCGCTCACTTCTTCGAGGGCTGTCTCCCCATCGAGGAGCTGGCCCGCCGCGGCGAAGACACGATGCGCTATGGCCCGCTCAAGCCAATTGGCCTCTGGGATCCCCGCTGGGGCGATCTCAATGATCGCGATGTGCGCCGCGCCAAGCGGGCCTACGCGGTGGTGCAGCTGCGCCAGGAAGACAAGGACGGCCGCCTTTGGAACCTGGTGGGCTTCCAGACCAACCTGAAATGGGGCGAGCAGAAACGGGTATTGCGGCTGATCCCGGGCCTGGAGAACGCCGAGTTTGTGCGCTTTGGTGTGATGCACCGCAACACCTTCCTGGAATCGCCCCAGCTGCTCGATGCCACCTTGCAGTTCCGCCAGCGCCCCAGCCTGCTGGCCGCGGGCCAGATCACCGGCACCGAGGGCTACGCAGCCGCGGTAGCTGGTGGCTGGCTGGCTGGCACCAACGCCGCCAGACTGGCCCTGGGCCTGGAACCCCTGAGCCTGCCAAAAACCACGATGCTGGGCGCCCTCAGTCACTTCATCGCCGAAGCGCCCAGCAAGAAGTTCCAGCCCATGCCGCCCAACTTCGGCTTACTGCCCGAGCTAGCCGAACGCGTCCGCGAGAAACGGGCCCGCTACGGCGCCTACCGCGACCGGTCCCTAGCGGATCTTGAGCCTTTCACTCGGCCCCTACAACTGCACGACGACAGCGCCGCTGCCTAAGGTCGCTTCAGCATCTCCAGCCCAACGTTGACCAGCAACCCTGCCCCCATCTGGGATGTGATCGTGATCGGTGCCGGCATCGGCGGCCTGGTCACCGCTTCCCAGCTGGCTGCCAAGGGGGCGAAAGTGCTGGTGCTGGAGAGATACCTCATCCCGGGAGGCTCCGGCGGCAGTTTCAGGCGTGATGGCTACACATTCGACGTGGGCGCCTCGATGATCTTCGGCTTCGGCGAGCAGGGGCACACCAACCTGCTCACCCGGGCCCTGGCCGATGTGGGCCAGCACTGCGACACCATCCCCGATCCAGCACAGCTCGAATACCACCTGCCCGGCGGACTCAACGTGGCTGTGGACAGGGATTACGAGCACTTTCTCAGTGATCTTAGTGCCCTGTTCCCCCACGAGGCCAAGGGCATCCGCGCCTTCTACGACGCCTGCTGGCAGGTGTTCCGCTGCCTCGATGCGATGCCGCTGCTGTCTCTGGAGGATCCGGCCTACCTAGCCAAGGTGTTCTTCAAAGCACCCTTGGCCTGCCTGGGCCTGGCCCGCTGGCTGCCGGTGAACGTGGGCGATGTGGCGCGGCAGCACATCAGCGATCCGGCCCTGCTCAAGTTCATTGACATGGAGTGTTTCTGCTGGAGCGTGATGCCGGCCGATCTCACGCCAATGATCAATGCGGGCATGGTGTTCTCCGATCGTCATGCCGGCGGCATCAATTACCCCAAAGGGGGCGTTGGCGTGATCGCGGAAAAGTTGGTAGCGGGATTGGAGAACCATGGCGGCGCGATTCGCTACAAGGCGCGTGTCACCAAGGTGCTGCTGGAGAACAACACTGCGGTGGGGGTGAAGCTGGCAAGTGGTGAAGAGCTGCGGGCCCGCCGCGTAGTGAGCAACGCCACCCGCTGGGACACCTTTGGCGCTCTGGTAGATGCCGCCCACACCCCCAAGGCCGAAACCACCTGGCGACGCCGCTACAAGCCCTCCCCCTCCTTTCTCTCCCTGCACCTGGGCATCGATGCCCAGATCGTGCCCAAGGGTTACCACTGCCACCACCTGCTGCTGGAGCACTGGGAGGAGATGGAGGCCGAGCAGGGGGTGGTGTTCGTATCGATGCCGACCCTGCTGGATCCGGAGCTGGCCCCGGCAGAGCGCCACATCGTGCATGCCTTCACCCCCAGCTCCATGGAGCACTGGCAGGGGCTCACGCCAGCTGCCTATCGCGCCAAAAAACAGGCGGATGCCGACCGGCTGATCGGCCGACTCGAAGTGATCCTGCCCGGCCTGAAGGGGGCTATCCGTCACCGCGAAGTCGGCACGCCGCGCAGCCACCGGCGCTTCCTGGGCCGCATGGGCGGCAGCTACGGCCCAATCCCAGCCCTGCGCCTGCCGGGGCTGCTGCCGATGCCCTTCAACCGCACCGGCCTCACCGGCTTATATGCGGTGGGGGATTCCTGTTTCCCAGGTCAGGGCCTCAATGCGGTGGCCTTCAGTGGCTTTGCCTGCGCCCACCGCATCGGCGCCGATCTGGGGCTCAATCCCTGGAGCCTGCCTGACTAAGGTGACTAGAGAGGGAAAAGGCGGCCCAGTGACGGTCGGCACAACCAACGAGCTCTCTCAGCCTTATGCGGGGGTAAGGCGCCAGTCCGCGCGAATGCTGTGGCGCTCATGGGCCAAAGAAGAGCGCATCAGCTGGATCAAGCGTGGCCATTCACGGTCGGCCCTGATCCTGTTTTTGATAGTCATCCTGGTTGGGATTGAAGCGGTCCGGAGGATTCAGCTGACCAAGGGCCGAAGCGTCACCAACCAGACGATCGCCCTGGAAAAACTCGAAGCCGAATTCCGGGACGCCCAGCGAATTGCAAGCGACTGGGGCTGGTGGGATGACAGCTATGCCTTCATCGAGGGCAAGAACCCCTCCTTCCCCTCCCAAAACCTGGCCACCAGCAGCCTCTTTGATCAAGGGGCCGCCATGGCGATCTACGACGCCCAAGCCCAACGCCGGGCCCTTCAGGTGGGCCTGAGCAGCCCGAACCGGCCCCCTGATCAACGGCTGGTGCGCTGCCTGGACTCCACCGCCCGCACCCGCCGCCAACTGGGCCTCGCCGGCATCCGGGTGATCTGCTCAGACGAGACCAACAAACTCTACGTCGGCTTCGCCACCACGATCGGCACCAGCGACAACAGCCGTTCCACAACAGCGACCCTCATTTTCCTCAACCCGCTGGTCGAACCCCAGTTCGGCACCCACTTGAAGGAGGAGCTCAACCGCATCCAGGTTCAGCTGCAGCCCATCCCCCCAGCTGGAGTCATCGCCACGGGGGAGCCCTTGGCTGCGCTTAAACCCAAGACCTTCGGCGAGGACGGGCGACTGATGGGCGTCAAACCCGCCAATAGCCAGGCAGAGCAGCGCAGGGAACTAAACCATCTGCTGCTGCTGCTAACCGGCGGGGGACTGATCGCCCTGGCCATGCGCTTCAGCTGGAAACTGGCCGAGCGCCGACAGAGATTGCTGCTGCGCAAGAAGGAACGCTGGGCCACCCAACGCATCCGCCGAAGTCACCGTGCACTGATTGAAATCCTTGATTTCAAAGCCCCCAAGTCGCTCCCTTCAGCAGATCACAGCCCTGCCAGCCCACCCCCTAGCAGCAACTTCATCTTCAGGGGGATGCTGCAGAAGGATCGGCGCCACCATGCCTCGCCACACGCAAGCCAACCGATCGAGGGGTCGACCACATCCGGCAGCGAACCCGCTGGTCGCCAACGAGTAGACATCCATTTGATTGCCAATCGGTTTGAACAGATTCTGGGCACCGCCCGCGATCTGGCTATGCACGATGCACTCACCGGCCTGGCCAACCGCCGCTATTGCATCGAACACCTTGAAAGAGAAATCGATCGCCTTAAGGAAGAGCAGACACTTCTTGTCCTGCTATTTATCGATCTCGATAAATTTAAAAGCATTAACGATACCTATGGCCATCGCATCGGTGATCAAGCCCTGCGCAAGGCAGCCAACCAACTCAAGGCCCTCTGCCGCCAGGGTGATTTCCTGGCGCGCTACGGCGGCGACGAATTCATTCTGATTCTGGGAGACTCTCAAAACGCCAGCAATGAAGATGATCTAGCCCTCCATGCCAAACAGGTAGCCCACCGGATCCTTGAGTCCTTTGAGAAAAGTCAAGTTGACTCCGCCTCGCCCTACCGACTCAGCCTGAGCATTGGGATCACGATCAGCGATCCACACCACTTCAGTAGTGAAGACATCATTCGAAAAGCAGACCTGGCAATGTACAAGGCAAAGTCATCCCAAGGGGAACACATTCACCTGTTCACAGCGGAAAATGAGTCCAATCCGCTCAGTGACTATCGGCTATTTACTGCGCTCCAACAGGCTTGCGAAGCATCACTTGAGCCATCGCAGCCCGACTCCTTCCGGATTTTATTTCAACCGATCGTCAACGCCGCAGGCGAAGTCCTAGCCGTTGAGGCTCTCGCCCGCTGGGATCACCCAGACCTAGGGGAAGTTCCCCCAACTCTATTTATCCCGGTAGCGGAACACTATCGAATCATGGGTCGCGTTGGCTGGCAGCTCATCGAAGCCACGTTGAAGACCTTCAAGCAGCTGATCCAAGCTCTAAAAGTAACCCCCAACCAGCTCAACCTAGCGATCAATATCAGCCCATCCCAGCTCACAGACGCATCTTTTTCAGGCCAATTAACCGACGCCATTGCAGCCCATGGAATCTCTTGCAACAACATCAATCTTGAACTCACCGAAACCGCGATCTTCAACTCCACTGCAGAGGTTAAAACTAATCTGCGCCAGTGTCGAGAAGCGGGAATGCGGATTTCACTCGATGACTTTGGAACGGGCTTCTCCTCCATGGGCCTGCTGCTATCGCTAAAACCTGACGAACTGAAGATCGATCGCAGTTTTGTAATCGGAGTTCTCAACGATTCCTATGCGGAACAAATCGTGGAACTGCTCCCTAGGCTCACGAACTCCGTATCGATGACCCTCGTCGCTGAAGGGGTGGATACCGAGGAGAGCTTTCAGCGGCTGCAACAGATGGGGGTGGCCCGATTCCAGGGCTATCTATTCTGTGAGCCCCTAAACATCGCCGCCCTGGTTGAGCTTGTGGGTGGAAAGCGACTCACAATCCCACTTCCCGCTGCATAGCCTGGGCCCAATAGCCCTAATGCAAGGAATGCCCGGCTCCCCTACCCCCAGCTCCGCCGAGCTGGCCACTTACCTCGAGCAACGCGGCGAGCTCAGCAAGCCCTGGATGCTGCAGCTACTACGGCTCACCAAGCTCAAGGAGGCCAAGGACAGCATGGACCCGGATGCCTACATGGCCAGTCTGCAGGAGGCCCACGCCGATCTGATGCGACTTGGCGAATTCTGGAAAGGTCGCGAGCAGGAAGTTTTCAGCGGCCGCTACCAGCCAGAGACCCTGATCGAACCCCTACCCGGCTCCCCCGAAGATCGATGACCGGCGCCTTGGCCGTCAGCAGCGACCGCTACCCGATGGCCGCGCTGATCCGCTTCACCCTGATCGCTCTCTACTTGGCAATGGTGGCGCCCCTGCCCCTACTGGCACCAGCAGAGCTCAAATTGCTGCTTTGGCTGGCTCTACCCCTGGGGCTGGGCTTGGTAGTGGCAGCCACCAGTGAAGCCGTTGAGCTAAGTGCCGATGGCATTCGGGTTGGCCATCCCAGCTGGTGTGCCTGGCTGCTGCGCCGCGGCTGGAGCCTGCCTTGGCAATCCATCAACGGGCTCACACCAGTAGCCACAAGCCAGGGGGGCCGGGTCTTTTACGTGAGGGGAGAAGACGGATCGGCATACCTGCTGCCGCAACGGGTCGCAGCCTTCGAGCAGTTTCTGGGCCGCTTCAGCCAGGAAACGGGCATCAACACCAGCTCAATCGGCCGCATCAGCCCACCTTGGACCTACAAACTCCTAGCCGGCCTGAGTGCCGCCATGTTGCTTGGAGAGTTGGTTTGGGCTCTTAAACCAATGAGTTGAGCTGCTGACGCGCTGGCTCTTCCTCGGCAGCAGCTTCGGGCAGGGTTTCCAGGCTGAAGCGATAGCCCTGCTGGCGCATCGTTTCGATGCCGCCTCCTTCACCCAAGCCAGCCTGCTCTAACTTGCGACGCAAGGTGAGCACTTGGGTGTCAACCGAGCGGGGACCGCCGCTGAAGGGAGGCCAGGCCATACGCAGTAGCTCCTGGCGACTGCGAACAACCCCAGGGGGCATTAGCAGGGCACAAAGCAGGGCAAATTCCCGTGGACTCAGCTCGACTGGCTGGTCGCGCAGGGTTACCTGGCGTAGCAATACGTGAACTTCAAGCGGACCAACACAGACCCGTTCCTGCAGACCGGTGCCGCCACGGCGCAGCAGGGTGCGGCAGCGGGCGGCGAGTTCTTCCAGGCCAAAAGGTTTGCGCAGCACATCATCTGCACCCGCATCAAGCAGGCTCACCACGGGCTCCGAACCGGTGCGGGCCGTGAGCACCATCACGGAGCAGCGCAGCTGGGCCGCCAGGCGCAGGGCGGAACTCTCATCGAGTAGTTCTGCGCTGATCAGCAGATCGGGAGATTGGTCCTGGCACACGTCCAGAGCTTCACGAGCCGTAGCAACCGCCGCCGCAAGATGGCCGTCCTGCCGCAGGCGCTGGGCCAGCACCGTGCGCAGGGTCGCGTGGGGATCAACCACCAAAACCCGCTGGGGCTGGCTTCCGGCCTGATTGGCGGCCCCAGAGGCCGGCAGTGGCGGGTTAGAGGAGTTGATGGAGTCCACAACTGTGTTGAATTCACCTTAACGGCAGCCGCCAGGGGATCCGCGTATCAGTCGATGCGTTTGTGTGGACACCACCAACTATGCGGAGACCACCCAATCGCGGCTTCTGCCTCCAAGGGGCAAAATAGATAAAGGTCCCACGACCCCATGACTTCGCTTCAACACCCAGACGCCATCCGCCACTTCCAGTCGCTGTGCGATGCCTGCCAGGAACTGGCCCATCGCTTCCACAGCCCTGCTGAATTGCGGCTCTACGCCGATGGCTACATCCACGCCCTGCGCCGCACTGCGGTGCTTGATCCGATCTCCCAGCGGCGACTTGAGGAGCTCACCGACCGCTGGATTCGAGATCCTTCCAGCTTTGTGGGTCCCGATGGTGACCCGCGCAGCCTTTACGAAAGCGAGCGCTACTGACTCGCTGAATTGCTAGCTGCCGCTTCAGCTAGCCAGAGCCACTTCCAGCTTCTCGCGCAACTCACCAGAGTTGTACATCTCGATCAGGATGTCGGAGCCACCGATGAATTCCCCTTTCACATACACCTGGGGAATAGTGGGCCAGTCGGAAAATGACTTGATGCCATTACGGATCTCAGCATCCGAAAGCACGTCGAAGGTTTCAAATGGAACCCCAACTGAGTGCAGTATCTGCACCACGTTGTTGGAGAAACCGCACTGGGGCATCAGCTTGTTGCCCTTCATAAAAACGAATACCGGGCTGGTGGCCAGGAGTTCTTCGATGCGTTGGCGGGTAGTGGCGTCCATGGACTCAGGCGGGAGTGGATGTTTGCAGGGCTAGGGCGTGGATTGCCTCACTGGCCAATTCCTGGCGTAGGGCGCCATACACGAGTTGGTGCTGCCTGACCTTGGTCAGGCCGTCGAACGCTGTGGAGACCACCGTGACCTGCAGATGGTCGCCGCCACCGGTGAGGTCTTCAACCTCCACCAAGGCATCGGGCATGGCCAAGGTGATTGCGGCCTTCACCTGGTCTGGATGCACCATCGAAGCGAAGAGGCAGCGAACAGGGCAAATCTAGTGGTCAGCTTCCAGGGGTTGCCGCGGCCCCTGCTGTGTAGGGAGTGGCGGCGAAGCCAATCTCGACCAGGCTCTGGAAAGCCTTGCGACCCTCCGGGCTGGCCGGGGTCATCACCTTGACCACCTCGACCAGCAGGGGCACCGCCACCTCAGGCTGGTTCTGGCGACGGAACAAGGCCGCCAAGCGCAGGTTCGCCTGAGCCATGGTTTCCAAAGCTTCCCGCCCCTTCTGGTCCATTTCACGGGGGATGCGGGCATCGAGTCCGCGGAAGGAGCCGCTCAGGTCGCGATAAAAGCCGAGCAGGCGGCGACAGGCATCGCGGGCCTGGTCGTAGAGCTTGCGGGCTTCGGCCAGATTGCCCTTAGCAACGGCGGCGTCACCGCGCACCAACAGGGCGCGCACACCCTCAAGATTGAACGGACTGCCGGTGGACTCCAGGGCCTTTTGGGGCTCCTGCTGAGCTTGCACCTTGGCCGGAGCTAGGGGCGCAGCGAGGGCCATCAAGGCCAAAGCGGAGCCACAAATCAAGCGGGATGGCCTACGCACAACCAGCAAACAAATATGCAACAACTTTAGGGGGCCAGACCCAGGGCTCCCTGGGCCTGGCCTTCAACCACCGCCATGGCGGTGGCGAGGTGGGCGGTGAAAGCACTCGCAGCCTGCCTTCCCTGGCCCTCCAAGCTGAGAGGTGGGCCGAAACAGAGCACGGCCCCATCCCCGCGGCGGGGGGGGCGATGGCCATAGGCGATGCCCACGGGCACCACCGGTACCGCCACGCCTTGGCCGGCGGCCAGCATGGCCAGGCGGGCGAGGCCCTGGTGCAGCCGCAGGGGAATCTCTTCGCGCACGATGCGCCCCTCTGGAAAAACCACTAGCTGCTCACCGGCAGCCAGTAGGTCCACGGTGTAGCGCAGGCTGGCCAGGGAGGGGCGCCCCTGACTCACAGGAAAGCAGCCCAAGCGGTGCAAAAACCAGCCCTGCAGCCCACGCATCTCATCAACCGTGACCATGAAGCGGCAATCCCGCCCCGTAATGCGGCGGCCTGCGGCGTGGGTCAACAGCAGGGCATCCCAGCGGGCCCGGTGGGTCGGAGCTAGCAGCAGCGGCCCACTGAGAGGCAGATTTTCGCTGCCAAGCACCTGGACGCTACGGAAAAAAAAGCGGAGGCCAATGTCCTGGCTAGCCACCATGGCGAGCGGTGCCAGCCAGGGGCTGATGCCATTGCAGAGCCCCTTTTCCCGGGAGGAGGGTGCCTGGGTGGACAACGCCGATGGGCCGGATTGAACCGCCAACAACCCGTTAAGTGCGACCAAGCTCAAAGCTAGGGGCTAGGCAAAGGAGCTCGGCTCGAGCGCGGGCAGTTGAACTGGCGTCCTGAGCCGGCGCAGGTTGCGGTATCCATAGGATTTGGGCGGGATCACCGCCTGCCACCACTCCCCAGCCATGGCCAGCCTCGGCGTCAACATCGACCACATCGCCAATGTGCGCCAGGCCCGCCGCGCGGTGGAGCCCGATCCAGTGAGCTATGCCCTGCTGGCCGAGCTGGGGGGGGCTGACGGCATCACCGTGCACCTACGGGAAGACCGACGCCACATTCAGGACCGCGATGTGGAGCTGCTGCGTCAAACCGTGCGCAGCCGGCTCAATCTGGAGATGGCCGCCACGCCCGAGATGGAGGCGATCGCCCTGCAGATCCGGCCCGACATGGTGACCCTGGTGCCGGAGAAGCGTCAGGAGGTAACCACCGAGGGCGGCCTCGATGTGGCGGGCCAGCAGCCAGCTCTCAGCGCTCTGGTGGGTGCGCTGCAAGATGCCGGCATCGGCGTGAGCCTGTTTGTGGACGCCGAGGCGAGCCAGCTGGAGGCCTGCCGCGCCACCGGCGCCCGCTGGGTGGAGCTGCACACCGGCGCCTACGCCGAAGCCAGCTGGAGTTTGCAGCCAGCCGAGCTGGCCCGGCTCACGGAGGGGAGCTTCATCGCCCGCAGCCTCGGGCTGCGGGTAAATGCCGGCCATGGCCTCACCTACCAAAACGTGGAGCCCATCGCCGCCATCGAAGGCATGGAGGAGCTCAACATCGGCCACACAATCGTGGCCCGGGCCCTGGCGGTGGGACTGGAAGAAGCTGTTCGGCAGATGAAGGCGCTGATACAGAATCCGCGCCGCGACCCCCTGTTCGGCAGCCGCCAGCTATGAGCACCTATCACTTCATCGCCGCCAGCGAAGCGTTCCTCACCGTCGAGGAGCCCCTTGAGGAGGTGCTGCGCGAAAGGGTGCGCCACTACGGAGAACAGGGCAAGGAAATCGACTTCTGGCTGGTGAAACGGCCGGCCTTTCTCGATGCACCCCAACTCGAACCGATCGGCAGCGCCGTGCCGAGGCCGGCGGCGGCGGTGGTGTCCACCGATGAGAAGTTCATCACCTTTCTGAAGCTGCGCCTGGAATTCGTGGCCACGGGCCGCTTTGAGGCTCCCAGCACCTCAATCCCCGACGCCCTCGCCAGCGCGTCCTAAAACAGCCCCAAAAAGCGTTTGCGCGGCCCGTCATCGGAGGCTCCCTGACCGCCATCCTGCTGGTAGCGAGGCTTGTTATCACCAATAGTGAGCAAGGCCTCCTTGTTTTTCCACCACACCCAGTCGCGGATTGGTGGGGTGTTCGCCAGTTGCTGGCGGCTGAGCCCTAGGCCGAGCTTGGCGGAGGCATCGAGCAGAACGTCGAGCATCTCCTCACCGTTGCCGCAGCGGGCCAAGGCCTCATTGGTGCGCTTAGCGCCATTTAGGGCTTTTACCAGGGCGTTTACCCGCTGGACCACCGACAACGACGCTGGATTCATCTGACTGTCACTGGGTGGGGCGACCGTACCAGCGCTGGCCGGTCGACATGAATCGCTGGGGGGCTGACAAGTGGCCGTCAGGCAGGCAAGACTGGAACTAACGCGATGGACTGATGACGTCCCCTTCACGTTCCTGCCACCACTGGGTGATCGGGGACGTCCACGGCTGTGCCGACGCGCTTGAGCAGCTGGTAGCTCGCCTACCTGCAGGCGACAAGCTCGTGCTTTGCGGTGATGTGATCAACCGCGGCCCCGAGATCCGCCGCACCATGGAGCTGGCCTGGGGCTTGGTGAGCTCCGGCCGGGCCATCTGGCTGATGGGAAATCACGAAGCCGACCTAGTGGCCGCCCTGCGGCAAGGCGACTGGACCGCTCAAAGGGCCTTGGCCGGCTGCGACACCTATCGCCAGCTCGGCGATAGCCACTGCCGCATCTGGCAGGAGCGGCTGGAGCAGCTGCCCCTCACCTACTCCGGCAAAGGCTGGCTCGCCACCCACGCTGGCTTCAATCCCGACACCTGGGAACCCGACCTCAGCATCCGCATGCCCTTCTGGCAGGCCTACGACGGTCGCTTCGGTGAGGTAGTGATCGGCCACACCCCCGGGCCCCAAGTGCGTCGCCTCGGCCAGATCGTGATGGTGGATACGGGCGCCTGCTACGGCGGCGAGCTTTCGGCCTACTGCCCCGAGACCGGAGCTATTCACGCCGTTTACGGCTTGCAAGAGCGCCGGCTCTCCTCCTTCAGCCAGGAGCTGGCAGGCTGCCTGCCATGACGACCCACAGCTGAGCATCCTTTGTGCTCACAGTTTTCCGGGGCAACCGGGCCGAACACCTAGCCGAACTCCTGGCCGCCCAGTTGCTGCTCACGCCGCCCGGGCCGCTCGAGACGGTGCAGGTGGTGGTGAATACCTGGCCCACCAGCCGCTGGCTTGGTGAACAGCTGGCCGTGGGACTCGGCGGCATCGCCGCCAACATCCGCTACCCATTTCCTGGCAGCCAGCTGCGCCAAATCGTGAATGGGGTGCTGGGCGAAAACGGCGCAGACCAGGATCCCTGGCGTGCCAGCCAGCTGGTGTGGCCCGTGCTGGAACTGCTCCCCCACCTGGTGGAGCAGCCAGAAGCTGCCTCGCTTAAGCACTGGCTAGGCCGCTACCCGCAGCACGGCAGCAACCTTGAGTTGGCCCAATGGCAACTGGGCCGCAGCATCGCCGACGCCCTCGACGACCTAGCCCTGTATCGCCCTGAGCTGCTGGCAGCCTGGTGGTGTGGGGAGGACGGCCCACCCCTGCCGCCGGAGCAGGAGTGGCAGCGGCTGCTGGTGGGGCGGCTACGGGAGCGCCTGGGGGTGAAGCCCTTCGGCCTGCAGGTGCTGGAGGCCATAGCCCAGCTGCAGATCAAGGCACCGCCGGCCGGCAGCCTGCCCGATCCCCTGCGCCTGTTTGGGCTCAGCAGCCTGGCGCCGATCCAGGTGCAGCTGCTGCAGGCCCTGAGCGTGCACACAAATGTGGACCTCTACCTGCTCACCCCCTGCCGCGACCTGTGGCAGCGCTGCACCAGCCGCCGCCAACTGCTCAGCGATGCGATCGCGCTGCAGCAGCCCCTTGATGGTGACTGGCTACTGCAGGCCCCTGGCCTGGAGGCCCGCTTCGGCCGACTCGGCGGCGAGTTTCAGCAGTTGCTCGAAGGCAGCGGCGAGAGCCTCCAGGGCCAGTGGCAGGAAAAGGATTTGTTTGTGGCCCCAGCCAGCAGCCATCGGGGCCAGGGGCCAGCGCCCCTGCTGCATCAGCTGCAGCAACAACTGGCGGATCCGGCTGCCCAACCCCTGCTGCAGCGGGCACCGGCAGACAGCTCCCTGGAGTTCCACCGCTGTCCCGGCCCCCTGCGCCAGGTGCAGGTCGTGCGGGACCGCATCCTGCAGCTGCTGGCCGCCGATCCCACGCTCCAGCCCCGCGATGTGCTGGTGATGACGCCTCAGGTGGATGGCCTAGCGCCTTTGGTGGCGGCCGTATTTGGCGATCAAGAGGCCACTGGGGTGCCCCTCAATTGGCGCCTCACCGACCGCAGCCAGCAAAGCGAAGCCAGCCTCAGCCGCAGCTTGCTGGAGCTGCTGCGGCTGGCGGGGGAGCGGCTCACCGCCTCCGCCCTGGAAACCCTGCTGGAGAGTCCGGCGCTGCAGGGGCATTTCCAGCTCAGTGGTGTCGAGATGGCGGCCCTGCATCCCCTACTGCAGCGGGGGGGCTTCCACTGGGGCCTCGATGCAGAGGAGCGCGGCGGCCTGGACAGCGGCAGCCTCAGCTGGGTGATCGATCGGCTGCTACTAGGCCTGGTGCTGCCCTGCGACCCCGGCCTGGCCCCGGCCGCCACCGCCCCCCTGGCCAGTGGCGAGAGCATCGAGCTGTTGGGCCGCTGGCTGCACCTGCTCACCCGGCTGCGCCACTGGCTGGTGGAGCTGCGGCGACCCCGCTCTTGCCTGGCCTGGAACACCTGCCTGCGGGCCCTGCTGAGCGACCTGTTCGGCGACGGCGACCAGGCTGGCGGGAGTGGCCAGGACTGGGAGCTGCCCCTGGTGCTAACCGCCATTGACGACTGGCAGCAGGCCGCCGCCGGCTGCAACCTGGAGCTGGCCGCACCCGTGGTGGCTGCCGTGCTCGATGAGCGCCTGGCTGCGGATTCGGGCCGGTTTGGCCACCGCAGCGGCGCCCTCACCATCAGCGCCCTCGAGCCGATGCGGGCGATTCCCCACCGAGTGATCGTGCTGATGGGCCTGGATGCAAACGCCTATCCCCGTCAGAGCAAGCGGCCCGGCTTCCACCTGCTGGAGCAGCAGCGCCACCTCGGCGATCCCAACCCGGCCGACCAGGACCGCTACGTGCTGCTGGAGGCCCTGCTCTCAGCCCGCGACCATCTGCTGGTGACCTGGAGCAGCCGCGACCCCCGCAGCGGCGAAGAGCTGCCACCGGCCACACCGGTACGCCAGTGGCTCGAGTGGCTGCAGGGGCAGCTGCCTTGTCGCGGAAGCGAACTGGTGATTAGTCACCCTGCCAACCCCCTCGACCGGGCCAATTTCCAAGCCAGCGGCGAGCGGCCCCCCGGCAGCTGCGACGAGCGTCTGCTGAAGGCCCGTGAGCTGCTCGATCAACCACGCCAGCAGAGCGGAGCACCGCAACCGCCCCGGCCCCTGGCGGCCAGCGAACCCCCTAGCGCGCCCCCGGCCCAACCCAGCGATGCCTATGGGGATCTGCGTGACTGGCTGCTTGCTCCCCAGGCCAGCTGGCTGGCTGAATTGGGGCTAAGGCCGCGGGAATGGGCCGACAGCCTCGACGACCTCGAGCCCCTCAGCCTCGATGAGCGCGAGCGGGCGCTGCTGCTGCGCCAGGCCCTCGAAAGTCCCACCGACGCATCTCTCCTCGATGAGCCCGCTGGATGGCTGGCTCGCCACCGCGGCCAGGGCTTGCTGCCTCCTCTAGCGGCAGGCGAACTGGAGGCCGGCGGGCTCAGCCAGCGCTGGCGCAGCCTGCACACCAGCCTCGAGGCCCTGGGTCCTGAGCGCCGCCAGCTGGCCCTCTGGCAAAACTGGCAGCAGGAGCTGCAGTGGCGGGGGAGCTCGGTGCTGGTGCTGCACACCGCCCGGCCGCGCAATCGCCACCGGCTGGAGCTGTGGCTGGCGCTGCTGCTGGCCGCCGCCGCCGACCAAGGGCCGCTGGATGGGGTGCTGGTGGCCCGGGGTGCCAAGGACTTCGGCGTGCAGTTGCGGCTGCAGGCGCCCCAGGTAGATAGCGCCCGGGCCGAACTAATGCGGCTGCTGGAGTTGCGCCAGCAATGGCGCCGGAGCTGCTGGCCGGTGCCACCGGAAACCGGCTGGGCCCTGCTCGATAAGGGTGAAGCACGGGCGATCGAAACCTGGGAAGGCGGTTTTCAGCGGCGCGGCGAGCGGCTTGATCCGGAGCAGGCCCTCTGTTTCGGATCTGAACTCAGCGGCACCGCCCTGGTGGCCAGCGGTGAGCTAGCCGCCCGGGCTGAGGAGCTGCTTGGTCCCCTGCGGGAGCGGTTGATATGAACCTGTCTGCCGGCAGCGATCAGGCTTTGGCATCTGAACAAGCCCTGCCACTCCCACAACCATTTGAGGCCAATGCCTTTCCCCTGGATCCCGGGCTGCGGCTGCTGGAGGCCAGCGCCGGCACCGGCAAAACCTTCGCCCTGGCCCAGTTGGTGCTGCGCTACGTGGCCGAGGCCGAACTGGGGCTGCGCCAGCTGCTGGTGGTGACCTTTACCGAGGCCGCCGCCGCCGAACTGCGCGATCGCATCGGCCAGCGCCTGCAGCGGGCCCTGGCAGGCCTGGAAAATCCAGATCTGGAGCCGCCCGATCCCACCCTGGCCGCCTGGCTGGAGCAGCAACGACCGCGGGCCGAAAAGTTGCGGGCCCGGTTGCTGCTGGCCCTAGAGGAACTAGATGCCGCCGACATCACCACCATCCACGGTTTCTGCCGCCGCACCCTGCAGCGCCACGCCCTGGAAGCGGGCCTGCCACCGGAGCTGCAGCTCGAAACCGACAAGGGCACCCTGGTGCGCCAGGTGGCACACGACTACTGGCAACAGCAGGTGCTGCCCCTGCCAAGCCACCTGCTGGCCGGGCTGCAGCAACAGGTTGGCGGCCCCGAAACCCTCGAGGGCCTGTTGCGCCAGCTAGATGGCGATCCAGCCCTAGGCCTGGATTCCCTGCCGGCAACCCTGCGGACCGACGCCCCCTTGGCGCCCCAGCTCGAGGCCCTATGGAACGAGGCGTGGCACAACTTCCAGCAGCTCTGGGCCAGCCACGGCCAAGCCCTGGAGGCCGGCTTTTGTGCCGCCGCCAGCCAATGGCGCGGCCAGGGCTTCAAAACCACCAGCCCCTACGTTCCCAAACCCACCAAGGACCGCTGCGCTCTATTGCGGGGCTGGATCGCTGCCCAGCCCATCGGCGGCGACTACGGCGCCACGGCAGGCAGCCAGGGCGGAGGCCAGGGCCTGCTGCGCGACTACTTCCACCCCGGCGCCTTTCTCAAAGTTGCCCGCAGCCTCGAACCTGGCGATGGGAAAGGCCCCGGCCCCTCCCTGCCCGAACGCCCCTTGCAGGAGGCGATCGCCCAGGTTTTGGATGGACCGGCCGAAGCCCTAGTGCTGCACGCCTGCCACTGGGGTCGGGCCGAACTGGGCCGGCGGCGGCGCCAGAGCGGAAGGCTGGGTTTCGCCCAACTGCTGGAGGGTCTTGATCCAGGCGAGCAGGCCAGTACCCCCCTGCTAGAGGCGGTGGGAGCCCGCTATGCGGTTGCCCTAATTGATGAATTCCAGGACACCGATCCGATCCAGTGGCGCATCCTGTCGCGGGCCTTCCAGCCTGAGCGGCACCGACTGGTGATGGTGGGTGATCCCAAGCAGGCGATCTATCGCTTCCGCGGCGGCGACCTGCGCACTTATCTGCTGGCCCGTCAGGCCGCCGCCAGCTTCGGCGGTATCAGCAGCCTTCGCGATAACTACCGCTCTAGCGAAGCCCTGGTCGCCGGCCTCAACGGCCTAATGGAGCCGGGGCTGCGCCGCAGCGACCTGGCCGTACCGGCGGTGCGGCCCCAGGCGAGCGACACCAAACTGCGCCTACCCGCCGGCCAGCACCCCCTGCAGCTGCTCTGGCTCGGCGGCAGCCGCCTGGCTGGTGAGAAACCACCCAGCCGCAGCGCCCTGGAGCGGCAACTTCCCGACCAGATCGCCTGCTTCAGCGCCGAATTGCTCAACCAGGGGCTGATGCAACAGCGGGGCGAGCAGCGCCAACCCCTAGGCCCCAACGACCTATGTGTGCTGGTGGGCACCCACCGTCAGGCTGAAGCGCAGCGCGCCGCCCTCGATCGCTGCGGCATAGCCAGCAAGCTAGTGAGCCAGGGGGATGTGTTTGAAAGCGCCGGCGCCTCGGCACTGCAACGGTTACTCGATGCCCTTGCCGAACCCGGCCGATCCCAGCGCCTGCGGCTGCTGGCCGCCTCTCCCCTGCTGGGCTGGAGCGCCCAGCAAATCGCCTCCGCCAGCCCCGAAGCCTGGAGCAACCTGGCTGCGCGCCTAGCCCAGCTGGCCGTTGAACTACCCCGCCGCGGCCTGCTTGGGGTGCTGGCGAGCCTGCTGGAGCAAAAGGGGCTGGCCCAGCTATCCCTCGGCGGCCGGCTGCTGGCGGATTTGCAGCAGTGCGGTGAATTGGTGGCCGTGCGGCTCCATGCCGACCAACTGGGTCCCGCAGCCGCAGCCGACTGGCTGCGGCGTCTGCGGCTCGATCCCGACCGGGACATCCCCGACGCCCACCAGCCCCACAGCGACGTGGTGGATGAGGCCGTATCGGTGCTGACGGTGCACCGCAGCAAGGGCCTGGAATATCCAGTGGTGATCTGTCCCTACCTTTGGCAGGCCGGCGCTGAGAGCCGCAGCGGCCAGTCCATCGGCGTGCGCTGGCACCCGGGCGGCCCTGAAGGCGGGCAGCCCGAAGCCGTGCTCGACCTGCACCTGAACAACAACTGGGGCCCGGGCCAGGGCGCCAGCCAGCAGCAGCTTGGGGCCGAGCTGCAGGAGCGGGAGCGACTTGCCTATGTAGCTGCCACCCGGGCCAAGCTGCTGCTGGTGCTGGCCTGGGGCCCGGCCTTGGGCCAGCAGGGCAATCCGCTGCACCCCTGGCTGTTCGACCAGGAGCAGCCCCCCGCAAGCGACCACGACCCCTACATCGGCCGCAGTGATGCGGAGTGGCGCCAGCGGCTGGAGCAAGCAATCGCTTGCCGCCAGCTGCCCCTCACCCTGGTGCAGCCCCCCGCCAGCGGCCAGCGCAGCCAGCTGAAACCAGGCCCGGCAGCTGCTGGCCTATCCCTGCAGCGAGGCCCCGTACCCAGCCATGGCTTCGACAGCAGCTGGGGCCGCAGCAGCTACACCAGCTGGACCCAGGGCAGCCACAGCGCCGCCCCCGCAGCCGTGGAGGAGGGCCGCGAAACCGATGCCCTGGTGACCGAACTAGAGGCAGCAACGGCGGCCAACGCCATGGGCGCCGATTCCCAGGACAGCCCTCTGGCCCCCTTCCCCCGGGGCGCCCAGGCCGGCGACTGCCTGCACCGCATCCTTGAGCAGCTCGACTACTGCCAACCCTTGGCAGCCCAGGCCGAGCTGGTGGGCCGCGAGCTGCAGCGGGCCGGTATCGCTGCGCAGCACGGCGAAGCGGTGCTAGTTGGGCTTGAGCAGCTGCGGCATACGCCCCTGGGCGGCCCCTGCAACGACTTCAGCTTGGCCCAGCTTGAGCGCGGTGCCCGCCTCAATGAGATGAACTTCGATCTGCCCCTCGGCCTGGTGCGCACCCCAGACCTGGCACGCCCCTTTGCCGACCATCATGAAGGGTGGTTTGGCAGCGCCTACGCCGAGCAGCTTGCCCAGCTGAAAGTGGAAAGCCGGGGCTTTCTCACCGGCTCGATCGACCTGGTATTTCGACAGGGCGAGCGCTGGTGGGTGGCCGACTGGAAGAGCAACTGGCTGGGCGAGCGCGACGACCAGGGGCAGCCGCTGCACTGCGGTCCACGCCACTACGGAGCAGCAGCCATGGCAGAGCTGATGGCCGCCAACCACTACCCCCTACAGGCCCACCTGTACCTGGTAGCCCTGCACCGCTACCTGCGCTGGCGCCTGCCCGGCTACCGACCCGAGCAGCACCTGGGCGGCTACGTCTACGTGTTCCTGCGAGGGGTGCCCGGACCCACCACGGCCAGCGCTGTGCCCGGCATGTTTGTGGAGCAGCCGCCCTTGGCCCGCCTGCTCCAACTGGACCAGGCCCTAGGGGGCACTCCATGAGCGGCCCCACCCCCCTGGAGCAACCTCGCTGGCTCCAGAGCCTGGCAGCGGCCCTGGCTGAAGCCCTGCCGCGGCTGCATGGCAGCAGCCCCGATCCATTGCTGGCGGAACTGATCACCAACCTGGCTGCCGCCCTGGCGGAGGGACGCCTGGAAATCAGCCTGCCCAGCACCGAACATCGTCGCGCCCTGGAGGCTTCACCCCTGGGCGCCGAGCCGGATGGTCCCCTGGTGCTGGAGGGCGACCGGCTGATGTGGCGCCGCTGGCAGCGCCAGCGCCAGCAGGTGCTGCAGGCACTGATCGAGCGGGCCCAGTTTCAGCTCCCAAATGCGAGTCCCGGCGCAAGCTGCAGCGACGGGCTGGATCCTGACCAGCAGCGGGCCGTCACGGCGGTGCTGCAATACGGCCTGGTGCTGCTTGAGGGCGGTCCGGGCACCGGCAAAACCAGCACCGTGGCTCGCATGTTGGCTGCGGTGCTAGCCCAGCAACCAGGCAGCCGCATTCAGCTAGCAGCCCCCACGGGCAAAGCGGCGAGTCGGCTGCGGGCAGCCCTAGCTAGCAGCAGCCTGCAACTTCCCTGCAGCACCCTGCACCGGCTGCTGGAGAGCCGCGGCGAGCGCTTCGGCCGCAACCGCCAGCACCCCCTTGCCCTCGACCTGCTGGTGGTGGATGAGATGTCGATGGTGGATCTCCCCCTGATGCAGGCCCTGCTGGAGGCCCTGCCCCCCAGCTGCCGGCTGGTGCTGGTAGGGGACGCGGCCCAGCTGCCACCGGTAGGCCCCGGACCAGTGCTGCTGGAGCTGCAGGCTCCCGAACGCCGCCAGGCCCTGGGCGGAGCCGCCATAGAGCTGCGCACCACCTACCGCAACAACGGGGCCATCGCTGCGGTAGCAGCGGCCCTACGGGAGGCTGAGCAGCCCCTCGAGGCCCTGCTCACACCACTGAACTCTGACGACAACCTGCGCTGGCTGCAGGCCAACCCACGCCAGCTGCCAGCAGAGCTGCTGCAACGACTGCGGCAGCACCAGCACCAACTGCAGCAATGCTGCCTGGCGGGCGATCTGGACGATCCCACTTTCACCGCGAGCCTGCTGGCGGGCCTGGATAACTACCTAGTGCTGACACCAGTGCGCCAGGGCCGCTGGGGGGTGGAAGCTATCCACCAAGCGCTGCTGGGGGAGGCTGCCGCCCGCTCGCCCCAGTTTTGGCCAGTGGGCACGCCCGTGCTGTGCCGCCACAACCTCAGCGAACTGGGGCTCGCCAATGGCGACGTTGGGCTGGTGGTGGAAAGGGAAGCCAAGCGGGGGCGGGAACGCCGCCTGCTGTTTGCAAACCAGGGCGGTAGCGAGCCTCTCTGGATTCACCCGGCCCAGCTACCCAAGGCCGAGCCAGCCTTGGCCCTCACGGTGCACAAGGCCCAGGGCAGTGAGGCCCAAGAGGTATGGGTGCTGATGCCCGACACCGGCAGACCCCAACGGCGCCTGCTCTACACAGCCCTGACCAGGGCCAGAGAGCGGGCCTGCCTGATCACCCCGTTGCGCGGAGCGGCGGCGGCTGTCAGCCTGAAATCGTGAAAATCCCTGAGCCCCTAAGTCCCGCCGGCCGGGTGCAACGCCCTTGGGGCTGGTTTGAACAGCTGGCCAGCGGAGATCAATACCTGGTCAAACGCCTACTGATCCGCCGCGGCCAGCGGCTGAGCCTGCAGCGCCACCAACACCGCTGTGAGCACTGGGTGGTGGTGGCCGGCGACGGTGAACTGCAGGTAGGGGAGGAGGCCATCACCGCAACGGCAGGGACCAGCGTCTTCATCCCCCAAGGGGCAATTCACCGGGCCCAAGGGGGTCTGGCGGATCTGGAGATCGTGGAGGTGCAGCGTGGTGACTGGCTGAGCGAAGCCGACATCGAGCGCCTTTCGGACGACTTCGGCCGGAAGTGAAGCGGACCGAGGGGTGATAAAATTTGTTTTCAGCCTTTTTCAAGGGCAGGGCAGTTTTGTTAATTGCGGGTCTGAACAACTGAACATCGGGTAAAGCAGTGCAGCTTCAGTTGCCCCGCAACGGCCCATCCGTTCAGTATTTCTTGGCTCAATTGGGTTTCTGCCGGCCTGCGTTCAAGGACTTCACCAAGCCCTGATCAACCAGGCCATTTTCATCCCGTGACCGAACACGCCAACGGCGGCAGCTTTGCTTGCTCCGTCGACATTGACGCGCCCGCCCAAACAACTGAAAAGAACGCATCCGAAAACAACACCGCTGAGATCAACTCAGCCGAGATCAATTCAGCCGAAAACAACTCAGCTGAAATCAAGACAGAAGCAACCTCTGCCTCGGGCTTTGCCCGCTTCGGCTTTGCCCCAGAACTGCTGAAGGCCCTTGAAGCCATCGGCTATCAGGAGCCCTCACCAATTCAGAAGGCCGCCATCCCCGAGCTGATGCTCGGCCGCGACCTGGTGGGACAGGCCCAGACAGGCACCGGCAAAACCGCTGCCTTCGCCCTGCCAATGCTGGCGGCCCTCGACCCCGAGCAGCGCAAGCCCCAGGTGTTGGTGCTCGCCCCCACCCGGGAATTAGCGCTGCAGGTAGCCGAGGCCTTCAACAGCTATGCCAGCCACCTACCCGGTGTGCGCACCCTGGCGATCTACGGCGGCGCTGATTTCCGCGACCAGATCCATCAGCTCAAGCGCGGCGTACAGATCGTGGTGGGCACCCCCGGCCGGGTGATGGACCACATGCGTCAAGGCACCCTCGATCTCTCCAGTCTTCGCGCCCTGGTGCTGGACGAGGCTGATGAAATGCTGCGCATGGGCTTCATCGACGACGTCGAATGGGTGCTCGAACAACTACCTGAGCAGCGTCAAGTGGTGCTGTTCTCTGCCACCATGCCGCCCGAAATCCGGCGCATATCACAGAAATATCTCAACGCGCCCGCTGAGATCACGATCAAGCAAAAGGCCGCCGATGCCACCCGCATTCGTCAGCGTTTCTTGATGGTGCATGCGCCCCACAAGCAAGCAGCCCTGGAGCGGGTACTGGAGGCAGAGACCAGTGAGGGTGTGATCATTTTTGCCCGTACCAAGGCGATCACGCTCACCGTGGCCGAATCGCTTGAACAGCACGGTTACGACGTTGCCGTGCTCAACGGCGACGTGCCCCAAGCCCAGCGAGAGCGCACGATCGAGCGGCTTAAGAGCGGCCAGGTGGACGTACTGGTAGCAACCGATGTGGCTGCCCGCGGGCTCGATGTAGAGCGGATCAGCCTGGTGATCAACTACGACATCCCCTTCGATTCGGAGGCCTATGTCCACCGCATTGGCCGGACCGGTCGAGCTGGCCGCAGCGGCGACGCTATCCTGTTCCTGACCCCGAGGGAGCGCCGTTTCCTGGGCGGCATGGAGCGGGCCGTGGGCAAGCCGATCGAAGAGATGGAGGTGCCAAGCAATGCCACCATCAATCAAAACCGGCTCGACCGGATGCGCACCAAGCTCACCAACTGCTTGCAAACCCCAGCCAGCAGCGAGCAGGAACGGGCCTTACTCAGTGAAATCCTGCAACGGGTTGCTCAGGAGCAGGGCTCCAGTCCTGAGCAGCTAGCCCTGGCGGCCCTAGAGCTGAGCCTGGTGGGCAAACCCCTGCTTTTGCAGGGCGAAGAGAACTTCCAACAAGTGCGTCAGAACGGTCCTGGCCGCGATGGAGGCCGCGATGGCGGTAGGGATGGCGGTCGCGACTTCGGCCGGGACCGGGGAAGGGGCCGGGAAATGGGTCGGGAGGTTGGCCGTGATGTAGGCAGGGGAGCTCCCAGGGGCGAACGCCCCGTGGGTCCGCCAGAGGACAACATGGAGCGCTTCCGGGTGGAACTGGGCTGGCGCGACCGCATCAAGCCCGGCAACATCGTGGGAGCCATTGCCAATGAGGCTGGTCTGAACGGGCGATCCATCGGCCGTATCCAGATTTTCGACACCCACAGCACCGTGGACCTACCCAAGGGCATGCCCGAGGATGTTTTCCAGGGTCTGCGCCAACTTCGGGTGATGAACAAACCCCTGCAGCTTTCCAGGTTCCAGGGATGAACTCCTCGGGCTTCCGCCCTTTTGCTCCATGAACCCCAGCCCCCCGCGCCCGGTTCTAATCGGACTGCTTTGCCTGGGGCTGGTGTCCTTGGTTCCCGCCAGCCGCTCTATCAGCGTTGCCGAGGTAGTGAAAGCCTTCTGCCTGTCGGCTTACCAGGCGGACCTGCAAAGGGAGGGCAAAGTTGCACCCGCTGCCCAACTCGACCGCACCTGCGCCTGCGTTGGTGAGCGAGTTGCAAAGGGCAGCGACGTGGAGGAAGCCCATGACGCCTGCGGGCGAACCCTGGACCAGCGCTCCGTGAGCAAGCCCAGCACCTAGCTCCGGGCGATGATCCGCCAGGCCAAAGCGCTTCAGGCGCAAAGGCTGGTTACGCCTCCCACACTCAGGCTGGTCAAATCAGTAATAGACAACCGTTCCACGGCGGCGATCAACGTCGATTGAACCTCTGCACTTTCGCAAGCAACCAGGCTCTGCAGCAGGTCAAAACGATCCTGGGTGGCAAGTTCGCCATCCTCACGCCAGGCGAGGCTCCAAGGCACAGGTGCTGTGATCATGGGTCCGCGTTGATCAGAGTTTGCTGACATTGGGACGACATCCGGGATCACCGGTTGAACCTCAGAGTCTCTTCAGAACCGCTTTACGGTTCTCCATGAAACGCCCCGCGAGTGCTAGCTGGGGGCCTGGCCACCCGGTATCATTTGCCGTGATTCAAAGGGTACGGCCTCTCTTTTGGCACCCCTAGTTCCCACTAGGACCACTAAGAACCGCAGCTTCGACCGAATCAGTTCCAGGATTTGCTCCAGTAATGACTATCTACGTTGGCAATCTTTCGTTCCAAGCTGAACGCGAGGACTTGCTTGATCTCTTCGGCCAATACGGAGAGGTGCGCCAGTGCAGCCTGCCCCTAGACCGAGAAACCGGTCGCAAGCGCGGTTTCGCTTTTGTCGAATTAGCCGACGATGCGGCCGAACAAAAGGCTATTGACGACCTTCAGGACGTCGAATGGATGGGGCGCATGATTCGTGTCAACAAAGCCACTCCCCGTGAAGGCGGCGGTGGCGGTGGCGGTGGCAATCGTGGTGGCGGCAATCGTGGTGGCGGTGGATATGGCGGCGATGGCGGTGGTGGCGGCAACCGCTGGTAAATCCAACCCCATCAGCCTGTACTGCAAGCTCTCTAGCTCCGCCCTGAGCGACACCAACCCTGCCGCGGAAGCGCCACGGCAGGGTTATTTTTTGCAGAGCGTCTAGCGGTGAAAGCGGTTGAAGACTCTGCTCTGCTCCATGGCATTTCCTGCAGGCCTGCGTCAACAACTTCATTAACTCGTTCGAGCCCGGCCACTCTAGGCAGCGGCAAGCCCCCATTTGTGAAAGGTTCGCTTGGTGCAATAGCTTTCAGGGGATGAGAACCCCTCCGGCCAAGCGGCCCCGCAAGCGGAGTAAACGCGGTGCCATGCTCCTGGCGATCGGAGTCGGCATGGGCGGAGGCCTGTTGCTGGCGGGGCCCCTCTCCGAACTGCTCAGCGACACCGCCTCAGGAGCAAATAACGCCATCACCAATCCGTTCGCGGCCTGGAGCGGCATCACCACCCAAGACATCCTGCTGCTCGGCACCGATGTGGGAGGTGGCAACACCGATGTGATCGCCAGCCTGCGAGTGGATGGGGGCATCACCCGGATCACCCAGATACCTCGGGACACCTACATCGAGGCAGAAGGCTACGGTCCCCACAAAATCAACTCCCTCTACAGCCTCGGGGGCACCGATCTGCTCAAACGGGAATTGGCCCGCAAGTTGGGTCGACCGATCACCCACCACCTAGTGGTGAACTTGTCTGCGATCCGGCGCATGGCCGACGCCCTCGGCGGCATCGAGGTGGACGTGCCGAAACGCATGGCCTACACCGACAACAGTCAGGGCCTATACATCGACTTGCAACCCGGCCTGCAAAATCTCAAAGGCCAAGACCTAGAAGGCTTCCTGCGCTTTCGCCACGATGAGATGGGCGACATCGGCCGACTGGAGCGCCAGCAAATAGCCCTACAGGCCCTCTTTCGCAAGCTCACCAGGCCAGAGCATCTGGTGCGCCTGCCAATCCTGCTGGCTGCAGCAGGTAAGGATCTGAAAACCGATCTGGGCCCCATGGAGCTGGGTGGCCTTATCACCGCCATGGGCACGACCCAGCTTGAAACCAAGCGACTGGGCGGACGGCCCTTCTATCGCGATGACATCAGCTATTGGGAAGCGGAGTGGCCCCAGCCGGTCCTGGATGGCTCCAACGAAGCTGAAAGCAGCGGCGATGGCCGCTATCGCTTCCTCTTCTGATCTGCTGCAGGATCAATGTCTGGCCGCGACTCGCCGTTGCTCCGCTGAGACAGGGTGATCAGGGCCAGAACCAGGGCCACCCCGGCAAGCAAGGGGGTGGAGGCGGCTACGGTCACCCCGAGGGCAGCCGTAAACCAGATCGAAGCCGCACTGGTGAGTCCGCGCACCTCAGGCAGGCCCCTCTTGTCAGCAGCAGGAGGCACCAGGATCTCGCCCGCCCCCAAGAAGCCAATTCCGGTGGCTACCCCCTGAATCACCCGGCTGCGGGCCTGGGGGTCGTCACCTGCCGCCAGCACCATCAGGCAGGCACTGAGACCGACCAACACATGCACCCGCAGGCGGTTGGGATGGCTGGTATTGCCGTGGTGGGCGCGGTTGATGCCCACGGCCAGGCCGCAAAGCACCGCCAGACCCAGACGCAGCAGGATCTGAAAATCAAGGGTGAAAGGCAATGATCCGGATCCAACCACCCCAATCATCGATCGCACTGGACGGGAACGCCAGAATCACCGCAAGGCTGTGATCCCTGTCCCGCGTGCTGAGCCACCCCGCCCTGCGCGCCGCCCTCAAGATCGGTTTGGCCGCCGCCCTCGCCGGCGCCTGGGCAATCAGCTTCCGCGATGTGCGCTTCGTCTGGTATCCGCTGTTGGCGGTGGTGATGTGTATGGACGAGACCGATACCCGGGTCCTGGCAGCGGCCCAGGGCCGGGTGCTGGGCACGATCGCCGCCGGCATCGTCAGTTTTCTGGTGCACACCCTTCTAAGTGGCTGGGTGGGGCTGACGGTGTCGTTGCTGGTGGTGGTGCCCCTGCTGCGGCTGATGCGCTGGCAGGCCGGCCTCGCCACCGGAATCGTGATGTGCTCGATGCTGTTTCTGGTGGCCGATTACGCCGAGCTCAACTGGCTCTACGTCGTCAACCGCACGGCCGACACTCTGGTGGGAGTGGCGGCCACCCTGCTGGTGAATGCCCTGTTCTGGCCCATCAACCGGCTCGCGGAGATGGGCCAACTGGAGCGGCAGCTGCGGAGTCTGCTGGGCCAACGCCTGGAGGCGATCCGCCGCCAGCTCAAAGATCCAGCAGCCGGCGACGGGCGAGCCAGTCAGCCGATCGTGGGTAGTCGCCTCTGCCAGCAACTCAACCAGCTGGTGAACGATGAGTTGCGCAGCAACCCCCGCGGCGCAGCCAAGCAGCATCACTGGCGCCAACGCAGCCTGCTCTGGGAGCGCATCAACCACCACAGCCTGCAGCTGCAGCGTCTTGGGCAGCTGTTACCCCCGGGGGCCCTGGCCTCGACCGCGACACCGTGGCTGGAGCGGCTGCCGGCACTGCTCGGCCCAAGCCCGGCGCCAGAGGTGCTGGGCCTGCCGGAACGGAAAAGCCTGCAGGAGCTCGCCCTGGCGCAGGGGCTTCCCCCCTTGTTGTTGCTGGCCCTCGACGATGAGTTGCAACGGCTCACCCGCAGTGCCCAGAGCCTGGCCCTGGCCAGCCGAGGACATGGAGTCCGGCCATGAAAGCTCCTCCCCTGATCACGCGAACCGACTTGCGGCTGGCCCTCACCGCCGGGCTCTCAGCTGGATTCGTGATCGTGCTGGGCCTCACCGATCCGTTCTACGCCCCGTTGGCTGTGGGGGCGGCCCTGGGAGGCACCGTGGGCGCCACCCGCTTGCTTGGAACCCAGCGGGTGCTGGGCACCCTTCTTGGGGGAGTGATCGTGGCGATCGGGTTCAACACCATGGGCCAAGCCCTGCCCCTGCCCCTGGGGGTGGCTGTAGCCCTTGCCCTGACACGGATCTTCGGAGGATCCCTCGGCCTGCGTTCCGGTTACAAAGTGGCCGGGCTCGTAGTAGCCATGGGCTGGACAGTTCACCATACCAATCTGGCCAGCTGGATTCCCACCCGCCTGGTGGTGACCCTGATAGGGGTGTTGGCCGCGTGGCTGGCGGTGAGCCAGATCTGGCCCAGCAGGGCCCTAGAGCAGCACCAGGAACACTCCCAGCGACTGTTCGGCGAGATCGCCAACCTGCTGCGTGAACGAGCCAGACTGTTGCTGGAGCAGCGGGAACTGGAGGCCAGCGCCCGTCTGCAGCGACGCAACCAGCTGGTTAATGCCACCCTCCAACTCCAGAACAAGCGCCAGGAGGCCAGCCAGGAGCTGGGCCGGGACGGCATGGGAGAAAGGATGCAGCGCCTCTGGGACCTGCAGGAGCAATGGCTCAGCGCCGTTATCAGCCAGTACCGAACCATGCTGCGCCTGCCGGTGGTGCCGTTGACCAGTCCCGGCCTGAAAGCCCTAATGGAAGCGGAACACTTTCTCCTCAAAGACCTAGCCGACCAACTCGATGGCTGGGCCAAGCACTGGCCCAGCGCCCCACCGCTGGGGGCCAATGCCGCCGCCGGTACGGACCTGGAGCGGCTGGAGCAGGCTGAAAAGTCAGCCTTCCAGGATCCCCTTGCCACAGCGGTGTTGCTGGGCAGCAGCGGTGGACGCCGGGCGATCACATGCCACCAACTGGTCGAAGCCAGCCGAGGCTTCGAGGCCGCTTGGGCTGCCGTGCCCTGAGCTGCCGTGCCCCGAGCTGCTGTGCGGGAAAGTGCACACCCCACCTAGGCAAGAGGACGTTCCATTCAGCAGACTGACCTACTTGAGGGGGCTAAACGGAACCACCGTGGCAATCCGCAACCGCGCCCTGACCCTGGTGCTGCTCGGCATCCTTCCGGCCCATGGGGCCCCGGCTGCCCTAGCAGCGTCGCTCCCAGCCCGCAAGTCCCCACCCCAGTCCACCGCGCTGATTGAGCGCAGCTGGCAGCGCCTGGATGCGGAGCTGCGGGCACTCGACCAGCTGCTCCCCACCGAGCCCGAGCCCCCGGTGGGCGACGTGCTCAGCACCCCGGAGCTGCCCGCCAACCTGATCCGGGCTAACCAACCCGCCGCCGGTCCGATCCAACCCGCCGACACGGTGACCGGTCCGCCGCTGGATCTGCCCAACCCCCAGCAGCTTCAGGCTGGCGGCGTTGCCAGCCTCAGCCTGGAGCAAGCCCTGGCCATCGCCTTCGCCAACAGCGCAACCCTGCAGGCCCAACGCGAGCAAGTGGCCGCCGCCTTGGCCAGCGTCCAGGCCGCCATGGGGACCTACTGGCCCACCATCAGCGCCTTTGCCAACGGTGGCTACGAGGGCAGCCGCACCACCACCACCGCGAAAAAGCCGAACGACAACCTGGGCTTTGGCCCCCAGTTCTCACCCACAGGGCTGCTCGACTCAACTGGAAACCCCACCGCCGGCCCCTTCTATGTGCCCAACGGCGGTTCCGTGGCGGCGACCTCCGGGGAATGGGGCGTTGAGGGGGACTGCAGCTCAACTACGCCCTGCTCGACTTTGCGCGCACGCCCACGGTTCGGGCGGCACGCGCAGTCCTTGAACGGCAGCGCAACACCTACGCCAACCAGCTCCGCTCCCTGCAACTGCAGGTGAGTGAGGCCTACTACTCCCTGCAGCAAGAGGAGCAGCTGGTGCGCGTCTACGACGCCAACCTGCGCAACGACTTGGTAGTCCTGCAGGACACGCTCGACCTCAAGCAGGCGGGTCTGGTGCCCAGGCTCGATGTGCTGCGGCGCCGGGCCATCCAGGCCGCCGATGAAGAGACCCTGATCCAGGCCCTGGCCGACCGGGCGGTGGCGCGCCGCCAACTGGCGGTGCTGCTCAACCTGCCCGCCAGCGTGACCCCCAGTCCCAGCGACCCGATCGTGGTGCAGCCCCGCTGGCCCCTCGATCTGGAGGCCAGCCTGCTGGCGGCCTACCGGGGCAATCCGGAGCTGGAGGCGATCCTGGCCACTCGAACGACTCTGCTCCAGCAGAGCCAGGCCACCGCTGCGGGCCTGCTGCCACGGTTGTCGCTGTTTGCCAACGCCGGCGGCAGCGGCTCCCAAACCAGCCTGGGCGACTTCGAGCTAGGTGGAGGGGGCTGCTGCGGCTCCACCGCCCTGCCCCTGAGCACCCCCAACGGTTGGGACTGGTCGGTGGGTTTGACCTTCACCTGGCTGCTGTTTGATGCCGGCACCACCGCAGGCCAGGCCCGTGCCCTGACCAAACAGGCCGCGGCCACCGCCCAGCAGTACGCCGCCACGCGCAATGACATCCGCCTGCGGCTCGAACAGGCCTTCTTTAACCACGAAGCCAGCCTGGCCAAGCTGAGTTCAGCCCGCAGAGGCGTGGCGGCTGCCCTGGAGGCCTTCCGTGACGTGCGGCTGCGCTACCTAACCGGCCTCGACAGCGAGCTCAATCTCTCCAATACCCAAGACCGCCTGATCAACAGCCTGGTGCGGCGGATCAACGCCACGGTCAACGTGAACATCACCTACGCGAAGTTGCTGAAGGAGCTGCTGCCGATGCCCCGGGATCCCAACGCGCCGATCCAGCCGCAGCTGCAGATCAGCAGCCAACCCTGAGCAGAGGAAATAACAATGGCCCTGGTGGACTCAGGCGCTTGGCCGCGACGACCACCAGCGCTCGACGCGATAGAGCAGCACCACCACCAGCACCACCAGCCAGAACCACAGCTCCGGCGGGTTGGCGTTGAACAGGATCAGCAGCAGCACCACCTCGCTGACCAACCAGGGGAACTCTTGCCGCAGCAGGGGGTTGCGGATCCGGGGAAAGGACGGCGACTTCAAAGGGGAGCTCATGGAACGGTGTTGGGCTGGCGCAAGAAAGGCAGGTTCCAGCGTTGATCGATCCAGGGAGTGCGGTAGCCACCGGTGAGCGAACGCAGGCCGGGGATCACGTAGCTGATCGGCGAGCGCCACTCCACGTAGGCATGGGTCGACACCGTGAGGCCCTCGCGGATTGGGAAGACGCCGCTCCCCCCCGAGAGAGTCCAGCGATAGTCATCGACGCTGGAGGGATCCCGTTCCAGCTCAATTTCGCTACGCATCACCGGGCCGTTCTTGGTGAGTTCCTGGGCCAGCTGGGCGTTGCCGGTGGTCGTGGCGATGTCGTCCTCGGTGGCGGGCAGGGTGAGCACCTGCGTCACCTTGCCCACGATGCCGCCAAAGCGGCCGCGCTGGTTCCACTGCGGCACCACCTCCACGGGCAGCCCCAGCGGCAGGCGGCGGGCATCGGCGGGCGCGAAGTAGGACACCACCCGCAGCGGGCGGTCTTTGGCGCTGGGTTGCTCAGGCCGACCGATCGTCCCAAGCCGCTGGCCGGTGCCCACTGTCTGGCCGGCGATCACCTGCAGATCCAGCACCGTGCCGTCCCGGTCGGCATGCACCTTGCCGTCGAAGCTGATCTTGGCCTCGGTCACCTGGATCTGGCGCTTGAGATCGTCGATCTGATAACGGCGCTGCAGGGCCTGGGTTTCGATGCTGAGCTTCACCTGCTGGTAGTTGGTCACCACGTTCTTCTCGTTGATCTTCACGTCATCGAGATTCACGCTGGTGCTGGTGAGCCCCTGCTCCGCCGACACCACCTCAGAAGACAGCGGAGCCACCACCTCGCGCTGGGCCAGCCAATCAAGGTTGCGCAGTTTGCTGGCGTAGGTCGACTGCAATTCGCCGTAGCGACGGCGATCGTCGGAAAACTTGGCCAGAGACGTATCCAGGGCCCGCTTTTCGGTGAGCAGACGCAGGGCATCGCGCTCGTCGAGCTGGGCGTTATGGCGCTCCAACTGACGCAGGTTGCCGCGCTGCTGGTCGAGCTGGCGCTCCAGCACCGGCAGATACAGCTGCATCAGCACCTGGCCGCGCGCCACCGGCTGCCCCTCCTTGACGAACAACTCCCGCACCTGGCCGCCGGCACGGGCGTTGAGGATGCCGGCGTTGTCGGGGTAGATCAACACGCCCATGCCTTCCACCTCGGTGGGCACTGGCCAGAACAGGGCCCACAGCACCAGCACACCGCCCACCCCCGCCAGGCTCACGCCCACCTGATTGTGATCGCTCAGCCCTTGCCCGCGGGGCTTGGGCGCTGCTGCGGGGGGGCTGGGCTGAGTCATGGCGCCCAGCTTGCAGGATTAAAAGGCACCTGTCAGGCCCAGCTGCTGCAGGCGCCGCGTTGCCGCAGCTGCCTGCGCTCCCCCCGACACCAGGACCTGGGCCAGCAGGGGCGCCAACACCGGCACCTGGCTGAACCCCGCACTAAAGCCAGTGAACATCCACAAATCCGGCGCATCTGCCAGCGGACCCACCAGGGGCAAGCCCTCGCTGCAGAAGGCCACGGCCGCTTGGCGCAAGCAACCAGGCAACGCCGCTAGCGGTGCCCCCCAGGCTTGCGCCGCCAATTCTTGGCGCAGTTGCCTTTCCACCTCCAGAGGCGGCGGCTCTGGGCCCAGCTCCAGGCCTGGCCGCACCAGGGTGTGCTGGCCAAGCAGGGCCCCTTCTGCCCGGGGCACCAAACCGCCATCCACCAGCCACTCCGGCTGGCTCAGGCCAGCGGCGCGCCGCTCCAGGGCGACCCGCCCAAAGCTGACCGGCAGCCAGGCAGCCGCGCTGCCCAGCGGCGCCGGGAAGGAGGCCAGCTGCAGCGCCGCCGCCCAGCTGCTGCGCAAGCGCTTAGGCAGGGCCGGCCAGAGCTGGCGGCAGTGAGCACCTGCCGCCAGCACCAGCTGGGCAGCCGGCAGGCTGGAGCCATCACTGAGGGTCAATTCCCAGCCTGCCCCAGCCTGCGGCTCCAAGCGCTCCACCCGGCCCGTTTTGCACCTCACTCCGGCCGCCGCCAGCACCAGCGGCAAGCGCGCCGTCAGCACGGCGGAATCCACCTGGGCGAAGGGCAGCGGCCACCAGGCACTAACGGGGCGCCAACCGGCGGCAGCCCCGTGCAAACGCAAGCGGCAGGGCCGCCAGCCCAGGTCACCATGGCGTTCTTGCAGAAACCGCCAGCGCTTAGAGGCCCCGGCCGCCAAACGAGCTAAAGGGGTTGGAGCCAGGGGCCATCCCGGCAGAGCGCCATAACTGAGCTCTGAAGCGGAGCAAAGCCCATTGCTGGCGGGCGCATCGACGACCGTCACCGACGACCCCAACTCCCGCAACGCCAAGGCCAACAGACCACCAGCTACCCCACCGCCAACGATCACCACATCGGCGGGGGCCGAAGCCGTCACACCAGCAGGGTGAAAGAGGTGACGACCTGATGGAACATGTCCTTCACCTTGGCCCAACGAATCTCGTTGGTGCTGGCCGCAAACGTATATAGCCGGCCGCGATCGAGCACAACGGTGGCCAACTCGTGGCGGTCGCGGTCTTCAAGGTGCACGGCATATTCAAGGTCGTAAAAGGTGCGGGGACCTTCCTGCCGCTCGGACGCTTCCACCAGCTCAGCCTGGCGGCCACTGCCCTCAGGGGCAATCACGGTGCGGCGCAGCTGCTCGCCGACCGCCACAGCGCTGCCCAGCTTTTCCAAGTCGTTGGTGGGGTTCACCTCCGAGATCACCAGGCTGAGGGTTTCATCGCTGTTGATCAGGTCGTGGAACACCACCTGGGGGCCGCCACTCACCTGCACCCGCGTCCAACCGGTGGGATAGAGGAAGGCATAGCGGCCATCGGGGCTCTGGAAACCATTGAGCCCGGCTGCCGCAGCACTGCAAGCAACCAGCAGCCCCGCCAGCACCAAGGCAACCAGACGAGGCATAAAGGCGCGTAGGCCAGCCCGATTGCAAAAACCAGCCTGATTGCAAAAAACAGCCATGGCTCAAGGCGCGTTGCGTGGCGCCATTCTGCTGGGCAGCCGAGCCCCCAGGGGTCAGCATGGGCTCCTGATCTCCAGTCTCCCCATGCCACGCCAATCCACCTGGGTGGACCGGCAGCAGCGTCGTCACGACTCCCGCTTCTTCCGCCTGCTGGACGGCTCCTTTCTGTTCCGCCTGGCCCTATCTGGTGCAGCGGCCATGGCGCTGCTGCTGGTGGTGAACAGCTATGCCACCTGCCGCAACAACCGCTGGGCCCCGGGGTGCCTTTGGCGGGATGCGGAGGCCCTGATCAGCGTCGGCAATGTGGAATCTCTGAGCATCGTGACGGCCGCCTTCCTCTACGTCCTGGAAGCTCAAAAACGGCGCCAACGCGACAACATCGAGGCCTACGAGCTGCTGATGAACTGCAATGCCTCCGGCGTCAAATGGCTGGTGGGGCGTATTTCTGCTCTAGAGATCCTGAACAGTTCCGGGCTCCCAATCGACGGCCAGCAGCTAGCGGGCTTTGACCTACGCAATCTGCAGGCTGCCAACGGCCACTGGCACAACGTCAACCTGGAAGGGAGCGTGCTGCGCCGAGCCAACCTGGCAGGCACCGATCTGAGCGGATCCAACCTGCGCGGTGCTGATCTGCGCGATGCCGACTTGCGCGGCGCGATCCTTGTAGGTGCCGATCTTGAGGAAGCCCTGCTGGACGGTGCCCTGCTGGACGGTGCCCTGCTGGAAGGTGCCCAACTTGATGGGGCAGAACTTGATGGAGCACAACTTGATAGGGCCAGCCTCGATAGCGGTGCCCCTAATCCCAGCTGATCGAGCTGGCTGCCTAAGTTCTGAGCAATTGCGGCGGACTGCTGAGCGGCTTTACCCGCCCCCTGGCCAGGCTGATCGACCAGTTCGAGCGCTTACCTGGCATTGGCCCCCGCACGGCCCAGCGGCTTGCTCTGCACCTTTTGCGCCAGCCTGAGGAGCAGGTTCGCAACTTCGCCGACGCCCTGCTGGCGGCCCGCAGCCAGGTGGGCCAGTGCAAGTGCTGCTTCCACCTCTCGGCCGAGCCGATCTGTGAGATCTGCCGCAACGAAGAACGCGGCAACGGCCAGCTTTGTGTTGTGGCCGATTCCCGCGACCTGCTGGCGATGGAGCGCACCCGGGAGTTCAAGGGGCACTACCACGTGCTCTGCGGCTTGATCTCACCAATGGATGGCATCGGCCCCGAGCTGCTGCAGATCCAGCCCCTGGTGAACCGGGTCGACAAGGAGTCCATCACTGAAGTGATCCTGGCGCTGACTCCGAGTGTGGAAGGGGACACCACCAGCCTCTATTTAGCCCGGCTGCTCAAACCATTCACCACCGTGAGCCGCATTGCCTACGGCTTGCCCGTCGGCAGCGAGCTGGAATACGCCGACGAGGTAACCCTGGCCCGGGCCTTTGAAGGTCGGCGCCAGATGGAGTAACGCCCATGACGCGCTACAGCGCCATCCACCCCACGGAACGGCTACCTGAGTGGCTGCGGCGTCCGGTGGGCAATGCCTCAGCCCTGGAAAACGTGCAGGGATTGGTGAAGCAGCAACGGCTGCACACCATCTGCGAGGAGGGCCGCTGCCCCAACCGAGCCGAGTGCTACGCCGCTGGCACCGCCACCTTTTTGCTGGGAGGCTCGATCTGCACCCGCAGCTGCGCCTTCTGCCAGGTGGACAAGGGCCAGCCCCCCCAGCCCCTAGACGCAGGCGAGGCCGAGCGGGTGGCCGAGGCAATTGCCGCGCTCCAGCTCTCCTATGTGGTGCTCACGGCCGTGGCCCGCGACGACCTGGCCGACCACGGCGCCCACCTATTCACCACCGCCATGGGGGCGATCCGCCAGCGAACACCCGGAGTGGGCATTGAAGTGCTCACCCCCGACTTCTGGGGCGGCCATCGCGACGAACAGGAGGGGTTGGCGGCCCAACGCCAACGGCTGGCCGCAGTGCTGGCGTCGCAGCCCGCCTGCTTTAACCACAACCTCGAAACCGTGGAGCGCCTTCAGGGGGAGGTGCGCCGGGGCGCCACCTACCGCCGCTCCCTGGCCTTGTTGGCCGCTGCCCGCGAACTGGCGCCCGCCATCCCCACCAAGAGTGGGCTGATGCTGGGGCTGGGCGAAACCGAAGCCGAGGTGCTGCAGACGATGGGCGACCTGCGATCAGTCGATTGCCAGCGCCTCACCCTGGGCCAATACCTGCGCCCATCCCTTGCCCACATTCCGGTGGCTCGCTACTGGACTCCAGAAGAATTTGATCAGCTGGGAGCCATCGCCCGAGAGCTGGGGTTTGAGCAAGTGCGCAGCGGGCCACTGGTGCGTAGCAGTTATCACGCAGCCCCTCAACCGACCAGCAATCGATAGGCGGCATCAAGGCGATGGAAGGCCGTCACCTCTCCACCTAGATCGGGGTGGTGATTTTTAGCCAGTCGCCGGTAAGCCCGCCGGATCTCGGCAGGGCTGGCACCGGGCGCCAAGCCCAGTAGTGCTAGGGCTTGCTGGCGAGGATCAGCTGCGCTGGCGGTTGTGCCAGAGCTGTCTGGGCTGCGTCGCAGCAACTCCTCCACGACCCGCATTGGGGCCTCCTCCAGCCACTCCGGAGCGCGCGGACCATAGAGCGCAAAGGCCGCTCGCACAGCCCAACGCCAGCGGCAGTGGGGTCCCCGCAAGGCCTCAACCAGCTCAGAGCCCAGGCCGGGGCAGCGGCGGTTTAGCTCCTGTTCCAGCTCGAGTCGCGGATCCCACCACTGGCTGCGCAACTCCTCCACCAAACCCCGCAAGCCAGCGGGCGGCCCCAGGCGCAGCTCCTGCCAGCGGGGATGGGATGCCATGGCAGCTCCCCAGCGCTCCAGCCGGGCCGCGGTGATCCCGTGGGAAGCAGCGGAGGTGACGCGGCTGCGGGCCCGATTGGGTGACCAGGCTTGCTGGGGCGACCAATCGTGCTGCTGCGACCAAGCGTGCTGGTCCAACTGCTGCCTCAGAGCCCGCACCTCCCGGCGCAGGCTCTCGTTTTCGGCCAGTAGCTCCTCCAGATTGGCCGTAACCGGAGGGGAGGTTGCAGAGGGGCGCCAGTGGCGGGGATCAAAACCCATCCGACCCCCTACCTCAACCCAGGCCGCCATTGTTGCGGAGCATGGCGATGCCAGCAGCGGCATACTTGCCCCAACGCCGCTCCAAGCCAGTGGCAAGCCCCATCTGGAGCCTGTAAGCGTTTGAGCGGCGCGGCACGATCTCCCAAACGCCTGCTGGCACCCCTACTGCTGCTGGCAAGCCATGGGCTGCTGCCGCATTCAGTTTTGGCCGAGCCAGCGCCAACAGCCAGCTGGCTCGACCTCGACTTCAACCTGCAGGCCCAGCCCCTGGCCAACCCCAGCGGTGGCGAGCGTCAAGGCGCCAGCTGGATGCAGCAGCTCACCTTGGGTGCAACATTCAGCAGCGGGCTGGCCAAGGAGCCGCAGCAGTGGCAGGAGGCCGACCACTGGCGCACCAACCTGCAGCTGATGCTGTTCAGCGGTGATGCCAACTACGCAGAGAGCCTCGGCGCCGCCTTCCCCCTGCAGAGCACGGCCCACCCCACCGGCCTCTGGCTCACCGAAGCCAGCGTGGAGCGCCAGCCAGGCCAAGGCGGTATCGGCATCAAGGCCGGGGTGTTCTCGCTCAATCCCGGTTTCGTGAGAGCACCGGTGCTTGATGCCTACGTGCACTCAGCCCTGAACGACACCCTCAACCTCAGTGTTGATGGGCTGCCAATCAACCCCTACACCGCGCCTGGCCTGCAGCTGAGTTGGCGACCGGAGCCTGCCGGCCGCTGGGGCGAATGGCACTACGGCGCCTTTCTGCTGGATCCCGAATACAGCCTGGCTTCCCTATTCGGCGTCAACCCCGACCAGCAGCGCCTAAACGGCCACCTCCAGATAGTGCAGTGGCGCTATGAACGCTTACCGGGAGCGGCGGCGATGCAAAAGCCAATCCGCGCCGGCGACCAGCAAATCACCCGCCAGCTGCCGCCGCCCCTCCTACAAATCGCCAGCGGCTACGTCGACAACCGCAGCACAGGCAACCTGGATGGCGCCGCCATGGCCACCCTCACCATGGCGGCGCCGCTACCGCTGGGGCTCGACAACCGCTTCTGGCTGGGCGTAAACGCCGGCTTTGAGTGGGACACCAACCCCATACCCCTATTTATCGGTGGGGGCTGGCTCAGTCAGGGGCTAGTGCCAGGCCGCCCCCTCGACGTGCTGGCCCTAGGGATCGGCAGCAGCCGCTTCAGCCCCAGCCTCTCGCCTGGCCAAAGCAGTGAAACCGTGCTCGAGCTCAACTACAGCTGGCTGGTGAACGCCAACCTCAGCCTTCAGCCGGTGCTGCAACTGATCCTCAACCCCGATGGCAGCAACGCCGAACCGATCCTGGCGGCCGGCATCAGCTTGCAGCTGCAGTTTTGAAGCAGCTGCAAGCTGATGCCGGCTTCGAAGTTGATCAACCCAGGCCCAGCCGCCGTCCACTGCGGCGCAACACCTCTGTGCAATCGGCCCGCATCAACAGACCAGCGCCTCCCCAGATCAGCCGGGGGGCCAGATCGGCAACACCGGCATCGAGCTCCCGCAGGGGGCTGAAGCCCAGCTGGCGGAAGTAGCGCACCAGTCGGCGGTGCTGGGCCTCGCTGTCACGGATGGCCAGGATCGTGGCCTGGCGGCAGGGGGTTGCCTCCAGGGCCCAGGCAAAGGTGGCCGCCCAGATCAGCGGGCCCACCGCAGCAACCTGGTCACCCTGCACCCGCATCGTGTCGAGCCGCAGGCCAGCGGCCGCAGGCAGGGCCCAGCCCTTCATCTCACCCAGCAGCACCAACCTCTCCCCCTCCCTGCGCGCCACCCCCAGCCGCAGGCTCCAGGCCACCCCAGCTGGCCGGCCCACCTGCAGGCGCAGCAACAGACCGCGCCGACTGGCCTCGGCCTCCAGCTCGACCAGACTCGGTGCTGGCAGAGGGCTGGTCATGGCCGCCACGGCTCAGCCAGCCGCACCGCCTCTGGGGGCAGGGCGCCGTAGAGATGGGGGAACAGCTCCCCGCCCGTGCTGCCGGCGTTCGGGGCAGCCGGCTCAAAGCGCACCTCCAAACCGGCAGCGGCAAGGCGCTGGGGATCAATCGTGAGCAACAACACCTCAGCGGCGGGCAGATCGGCGTACAAGCGGCTAGCGGTGGCCGGCACCTGGTGCGCTGAGCTGAGGTGGATGAAGCCCACCGATTCCAAAGCCAACCCACGGGTGGAGCGGCAATAGGCGCCAGCCGCCCGGGCCGCCTGCCACTCCTGCCGCAGCGCCAGGTGATACAGCAAGCCAGGTGAGCGCCAAGGGGTCCGCGCCGCCCACGGAAACTCCTGCACCGCCCCCAGCTCCGGGGAAGCCAAAAACCGACCCAGCCAGGCCTGGAGCGCCGCCAACTGCGGCTCGGCGTCAAAGCCCGCCGGATCCACCAGGCGGAACTGGCGCACGAAGGGCAGCAAGGCCCAGTCGGCCAGGCAAGGGCGATCGCCGAGCAGCCAGCCTCCTGCCCCCAGTTGCTCGTTCCAGCGGCGCAGGATCGTGAGGCCAGCAAGCCGGTTGGTGCTGGCTGGCTCCCCTGGATAGCGATCTGGGTATTTGAACCGATCGAGATACTGCTTGAAGGGGCCGTCGTTGGCGGCGATCAGTGAATCCATATCGGCCAGCTGGGCAGGGCTCCAGCCCGCCAACCAGCCGAGGGGGTCGCGGCGCTCCAGGGCCCAGCGCATGATTGCCAGGCTTTCATCCAGCACCTGAGCCCCCAGCACCAGCACTGGCACCGTGCCCTTGGCGGAGGCCTCAAGCAGCTCGGGTGGCTTGGCCTTGAGGCTCACCTCGCGCAACTCCAAGTCCTGGCCAGGCTGCAGGCCCGCGGCAGCTAAAGCCAGCCGCGCCCGGATCGCGTAGGGACAGCGGCGGAAGCTATACAAAATTGGCTGGTGATCAGCCAACGGGGCGCCCACCGAGGTGGCACTCACCCCGCTGGCGGGCTCGCTCCATCTGGCGCTGACGCTCGGCGAAGCGCTGCCGATCAGCGTCGCTGAAGCGCTCGAGGCAGTGGCGGCAGCTCACCCCGGCCACGTAGCTGGCCAGCGCACGATCGGCAGGCGAAAGCGGCAGGCCGCAGGCATGGCAAACGCTGTGCTCACCGGGCTCGAGCTGGTGGTTGACGGCTACCCGCTTATCAAACACAAAGCACTCGCCCCGCCAGCTACTTAGCGGCTCGGGGATCTCCTCGAGGTAGCGCAGGATGCCCCCCTCAAGGTGGTGCACCCCGGCAAAACCCTGCTGCTGCAGGTAGGCCGTGGCCTTCTCACAGCGGATGCCACCGGTGCAGAACATCGCAATCGCCCGGGGCTGGCGCTGCTCAACCAGCGGCCTGAGCTCCCGCTCCACCCACTGGGGAAACTCGCGAAAAGTTGCGGTGCCCGGATCAATCGCACCCTCAAAGCTGCCGATCGCCACCTCGTAGGAGTTGCGGGTGTCAATCACCAGGGTGTCGGGGTCGGCGATCAAGGCATCCCACTGCCCAGGGGGCACGTGGGTGCCTACCTCCGAGGCCAAATAGGGACTCACCTGGGGCTCACCCATGGTCACGATTTCGCGCTTGAGCCGCACTTTGAGCCGGTGGAAAGCCTGAATCTCCGAGCGGCTGAACTTGGCTTCCAACCGCTCCAGGCCTGCCACCTGCCGCAGCCGAGCCAGCAGCGCCTGCACGCCAGCATCTGCTCCGGCAATCGTGCCGTTTACCCCCTCAGCCGCCAGCAGGATCGTGCCGCTTACCCCCTCGGCTGCCGCCAGGTCGCCCAGCTCACGCTGCAGGTCTGGCAGGCCCTCAAGGGCGGCGAAGCGATAAAACGCCGCCACCAGCACACTCATCCGCCCACCTGCACGCCGGCAGCGGCCAGGAGCTCCCGGTCGGCCTCGACTGCTGGATTGGAGGTGGTGAGCAGGGTGTCGCCGTAAAATATCGAATCAGCACCAGCGAGCAGGCAAAGAATCTGGGCTTCCCGACCCAGCTGCTCGCGGCCTGCACTGAGCCGCACGCGCGCCTGGGGCATCAAGATCCGGGCCGTGGCCACCATCCGCACCAGCTCTAGGGGGTCGACCGGCGGCAGGTCTTCTAAGGGGGTGCCCTCCACCGCCACCAGGGCATTGATAGGCACGCTCTCCGGGTGTGGATCCAGGTTGGCCAGCACCTGCAGCAGCCCGGCCCGGTCGGCGTCGGTTTCGCCCATGCCGATGATGCCGCCACAACAGAGGGTGATGCCGGAGCGCCGCACCCGGGCCAGGGTCTCCAGCCGCTCCTGGTAAGTGCGGGTGGTGATGATCCGGTCGTAGTGCTCGGGGCTGGTGTCGAGGTTGTGGTTGTAGGCGGTGAGACCGGCCTCAGCTAGGCGCTCGGCCTGGGAATCGCTCAGCATGCCGGCGGTCACACAGGCCTCCAGGCCCAGCTCGCGCACGCCGCGCACCATCTGCAGCATTGCCTCAAAGGGAGCGCCGTCGCGGATTTCACGCCAGGCCCAGCCCATGCAGAAGCGATGGGCCCCGGCTTGCTTGGCGGCCCGGGCCCGCTCCAGCACCGGCTCCACCTCCAGCTCCGGCCGGCCCGCCACATCGCTGCTGTTGTGCAGCGACTGGGGGCAGTAGGCGCAGTCCTCTTCGCAGCCGCCGGTCTTGACGCTGAGTAGGGAGGCCAGCTGCACGTGGTAGCCGGGGTTGGCGGCGCGGTGCACCTGCTGGGCCTGCCAAAGCAACTCCATCAGCGGCTGCTCCAGCAGCGCCTGGATTTCAGAACGGGACCAGTCGTGACGCGTGATCAAGGCGAGTTCAGCAGGGTTCGACACCACCAAAGCGGCGCTGGCGGCCCTGGTAGTCGAGCAGGGCATCCAGCAGGGCTGCCTGATTGAAATCGGGCCAGAGCACATCGGTGATGTGGATTTCGGCGTAGGCGAGCTGCCAAAGCAGGAAATTGCTGATGCGCCTCTCGCCACTGGTGCGGATCAACAGATCCGGATCGCACTCACCAGCGGTGTGCAGCTCGGCGGCAAGCTGCTGCTCATCGATTGCGGCAGGATCTAGTTCCCCAGCCACGCAGCGCCGCGCCAGCCGCTGGGCAGCCCGCACCAGCTCGGCTCGGCCGCCGTAGTTGGTGCAAACGTTGAAGTGAATGCCCGTATTAGCTGCCGTGCGCTCGGTGGCATCAGCAATCAGGCGCCGCAGACCCTCCGGCAGGGGCTCAAGATCGCCAAGGAAGCGAATCCGCACCTGCTCCTGCTCCAGGGATTGAAGCTCGCGGGCCAGCACCCGCTCAAACAGGGCCATCAGAAAGCCCACCTCCTCGCAAGGGCGGCTCCAGTTTTCGGTGGAAAAGGCGTAGGCGGTGAGGGCGCCGATGCCCCAGTCGCTGCAGAGCCGCAAGGTGCGCTTAAGGGCCTCAACCCCCTCCCGGTGACCCATCACCCGGGGCAGGTTGCGCTGCTTTGCCCAGCGGCCATTGCCGTCCATGATCACGGCCACATGGACCGGTAGGCGCGCGGGATCTAGGCCAACCGGAACGGGCTGGGAGGCTTTCGCAGTGGTGGTCGCCAGGGCGCGACTCATCCGCGTGATTCCGGCGTGTCCTTCGCCACGCTACGCCCAACAGGCAAGGCCAGGGCCTGGCTGAGCAGGTCGTGCAGACGGCTACTGGTAATTGGCCGCTCCAGGCGGCCCTGACTCGCCAGCGACAGGGTGCCGGTTTCCTCCGACACAACGATCGCCAGGCACTGATCGAAGCGCTCGGTCAGCCCTAGAGCCGCCAGATGGCGGGTGCCATAGCGGTTGATGCCCTGACGGGATAGGGGCAGGATCACACCTGCAGCGACGATGCGGTTGGCCTTCACCAGCACGGCACCGTCGTGCAGCGGCGTGTCAGCTGCGAAGAGGTTGAGCAGCAAATCCACCGACAGCTTGGCGTCGAGGCCAATGCCGGGATTCAAGAAGTCTTCGGGACGCAGGTCGCTGCCCAGATCCACCACGATCAAGCCACCCCGTCGGGCCTGGGAAAGACGGCCGGCAGCCTCACTCAGAACCGCCACCGATCCCGACCCCAGTTGATCTTGGCTGCGGCTGCCAAACAAAACTCCGATGCGGCCGGTGCCAAGCAGCTCCATCAGCCTGCGCAGCTCCCCCTGCCAGAGAATCGCCAGGGCGAGGCTGCAGGCCAGCACCAGTGCATCAACAAGCTTGCTGGTGAGCGGCAGGTTGGCGTAGCGCTGCACCACCCAGGCCAGGGCCACCAGCAACAAATAGCCCCTTAACAGCCAGAGGGTGCGGGCTTCGGTGACCCGGCCGAGCACAAGCACGCCCAAGCCGAAGGCAAATAGCAGATCAAGGAGCAAGCGCAAATCGATCAGCCGTAGCAACTCACCCAGTTGCGGCCCGATCACGCGTACTCCAGTCGACTAACTCACCTTACCGATCGCAACCGAGTTGGCAAAACGTCGTAGCGCAGTAGGTCTTCCGGCTGCTCGCGGCGCTGCACCAAATCAGCGACCCCGTCGTGGACCAGCACCGCCGCTGGCCGAGGGATGCGGTTGTAGTTGGAGCTCATCGAGGCGTTGTATGCGCCGGTGGCAAACACAGCCAACACATCGCCACTGCCAGCTGGCGGCAGGGCCAGATCCTTAAGCAGCACGTCGCCAGATTCGCAGTGCTTACCAGCAACGGTGACGGTTTCGGTGGCCTCGGCCGTGGGGCGATCGGCCAACACCGCCGTGTATTGAGACTGGTAGGTGATCGGCCGGGGGTTGTCGCTCATGCCGCCGTCCACCGAGAGGTAGGTGCGGATGCCGGGGATGTCCTTGCGGCTGCCCACCTCGTAGAGGGTGACCCCGCCGCTGGCCACCAGGGAACGCCCCGGTTCACAGAGCAGGCGGGGCAACTCCAGCCCCCGCTCCTGACAGGCCGCCGCCACCGCCTCGGCCACGGTGCGCACCCACTCACTGATGCTCGGCGGATCGTCGCTGGTGGTGTAGCGAATACCCAGGCCACCGCCCACGTTGAGATCAACCACCGGGTGACCCAGGGAGCGGGCCAAGGCCAGGGCATCGGCCATCACGCCAGCTAGGTCGCGATGGGGCTGGAGCTCGAAAATCTGGGAGCCGATATGGGCGTGCAGTCCGGTGAGCTGGGCCCAGGAACAGGTCGCCAGGTGCTGCAGAACCGCTTCGAGCTGGTCGGGATCAAAACCAAACTTGCTGTCGAGGTGGCCGGTGCGGATGTACTCATGGGTGTGGCACTCAATACCCGGCGTAAACCGCAGCATCAGCTGCACCGGTCGCTGCAAGTCAGGGGCAAGGGCAGCCAGCAGCTCAAGATCGCGCCAATTGTCAGCCACCACCGTGACGCCCTGCTCAGCTGCGAGGGCCAGCTCTTCGCGGCTCTTGTTGTTGCCGTGCAGCACGATGCGTTCCGCCGGCATGCCCCCCTGCAGGGCGGTGAGCAACTCGCCAGCAGAAACCGCATCAAGCCCCAGGCCTTCGGATGCCACCAGGGCAGTTATGGCCAAAGAGCTATTGGCCTTGGAGGCGTAGATGGCTAAGGACTGCCCTGGGTAGTGCTCGGCGAGGGCTTCCCGGTACGCCCGGCAGGTGCCCCGCAAAGTGGCTTCATCGAGCACATATAAAGGTGTGCCGTAATCGCGGGCCAGGTCGCTCAGCAGGCAGCCACCAACCACCAGGCGCCCCTCACTGTCGAGGGCAGTGGTGAGGGGGGTGAGATTGCGATTAGGACTATGGGGATCCCTATCGCGTTCAAAGGGATTCAGCAGCGCAACGGGCTCATGGGAGGTCAGCATGACTGTGGCCGCGCGGGTCAAGTGAGCATGAATGTAAGGAACTACTTGGCGGCGCTGCACCTGACAGCCCTGGCTCCTGAGCACCTGGAGGCCTGCTTAAACCTCGACCAGGCCAGCCTCGGCGGCCTGTGGAACCGCGCCCAGTGGCAGAGCGAGCTGGCGGAGCAGCGGCGCCCCGGGGTGGGTCTTTGGCAAGGGCAGCAGCTAATGGCCTTGGCTAGCGGTTGGCTGGTGGTAGATGAACTGCACATCACCGTGGTGGCGGTGGATCCCGAGCAGCGGCGCCGGAGCTTAGGCCAGCAGGTGCTGAAGGCCCTGCTGCTGGAGGCCGGGCAGCAGGGAGCCATGCACGCCACCTTGGAAGTAAGCCCGGCAAACACTGCGGCAGTGGCCCTATACCGACGACTGGGCTTCCGTGATGCAGGAGTGCGTCGCGGTTACTACCGCAATGGCGAAGACGCCCTGATCCAATGGCTGCGGTTATCTGACATGAATGATGCGTAGCCATGGTGTGGATAACCGGCTTTTCTTATTGCTAATGACCGGCAATTCAGCAATTTGCATTGTTGCCTTCGAACGCCTTAGAGCCAGCCACCGCAGGGGATCTGCCTTTGATGCGGCGTAAACCACACCTCACCTGTTAACCCTGGTAGCTTGGAAGCACTTGTACCAGGCCTAGGCCCATGTTCGAGCGGTTTACCGAGAAAGCCATCAAGGTGATCATGCTGGCCCAAGAGGAGGCCCGCCGCCTTGGCCACAACTTTGTGGGCACCGAACAGATCTTGCTTGGCCTGATCGGTGAGGGCACTGGCGTTGCCGCCAAGGTGCTCAAGTCGATGGGGGTAAACCTGAAAGATGCCCGCGTTGAGGTTGAAAAAATCATCGGCAGAGGCTCCGGCTTCGTCGCCGTGGAGATCCCTTTCACTCCTCGCGCCAAGCGAGTGCTTGAACTCTCCCTAGAAGAAGCTCGCCAGCTTGGTCACAACTACATCGGCACCGAGCACCTGCTGCTTGGCTTGATCCGTGAGGGTGAGGGTGTAGCTGCTCGGGTCCTGGAAAACCTTGGAGTTGACCTAGCCAAGGTGCGCACCCAGGTGATCCGCATGCTGGGCGAAACAGCCGAAGTCGCCGCCGGTGGCGGCAGCGGCAAGGGCTCCACAAAAACACCAACTCTCGACGAGTTCGGCAGCAACCTCACCCAGCAGGCCGCCGATGGCAAGCTCGATCCGGTGGTGGGTCGTCAGAACGAAATTGAGCGGGTAATTCAAATACTTGGTCGTCGCACTAAGAATAATCCGGTCCTAATTGGCGAACCAGGCGTAGGCAAAACAGCCATCGCAGAGGGCTTGGCTCAGCGGATCAATTCTGGTGATATTCCAGACATCCTCGAAGACAAGCGAGTACTCACCCTGGACATCGGCCTGCTGGTGGCAGGCACCAAATATCGGGGTGAATTTGAGGAACGCCTCAAAAAAATCATGGAGGAGATTCGCAGCGCCGGCAACGTGATCCTCGTGATCGATGAGGTGCATACCTTGATCGGCGCAGGTGCAGCAGAAGGTGCAATCGATGCCGCAAACATTCTCAAGCCTGCCCTCGCCCGGGGCGAACTTCAGTGCATCGGTGCCACCACCCTTGATGAGTACCGGAAACACATCGAGCGCGACGCGGCCTTGGAGCGTCGCTTCCAGCCGGTCATGGTGGGCGAGCCTTCCGTTATCGACACGATCGAAATTCTGCGCGGTCTCAAGGATCGCTACGAAGCTCACCATCGCCTCAAGATCGCCGATGAGGCCCTGATTGCGGCAGCCACCCTGGGCGACCGCTACATCTCTGATCGCTTCCTCCCAGACAAGGCAATCGACCTGGTTGATGAGGCCGGCAGCCGAGTGCGGCTGATGAATTCCAAGTTGCCGCCGGCGGCCAAGGAAGTCGATAAACAGCTGCGCGCTGTCCAGAAAGACAAGGAACAGGCCGTGCGCGAGCAAGACTTCACCAAGGCTGGTGAGTTGCGCGATAAGGAAGTAGAGCTGCGCGAGCAGATTCGCTCGATCCTGCAGACCCGCAAAGATGAAGAGCCAGCATCCGAGGCCGTGGCCGCTGAGGCCGGTAGTAGTGCACCCGTAGCGGTTTTTGAAGGCGCCGCCGAAGGCGGTCGCACGCCCATGGTTACGGAGGAGGACATCGCCCACATCGTTGCCTCCTGGACTGGTGTGCCTGTTCAAAAGCTCACTGAAAGCGAGACAGCCAAGCTGCTGAACATGGAGGAGACCCTCCACCAGCGTTTGATTGGCCAAGACGAAGCCGTTAAGGCCGTGTCCCGTGCCATCCGCCGGGCCCGAGTGGGGCTGAAAAATCCCAACCGCCCGATTGCCAGCTTCATCTTCTCCGGCCCCACCGGTGTTGGTAAAACCGAGCTCACCAAGTCGTTGGCGGCTTACTTCTTCGGCAGCGAAGAAGCCATGATCCGGCTTGACATGTCCGAATTCATGGAGCGCCACACGGTCAGCAAGCTGATCGGCTCCCCTCCCGGCTACGTGGGCTTCAATGAAGGTGGCCAGCTAACCGAGGCTGTGCGCCGTCGTCCCTACACCGTGGTGCTATTCGACGAGATCGAAAAAGCTCACCCTGATGTGTTCAACCTGCTGCTGCAGTTGCTCGAAGACGGTCGCCTGACCGATTCCAAGGGCCGCACGGTGGACTTTAAGAACACCCTCATAATCATGACCTCGAACATTGGTTCGAAGGTGATTGAAAAGGGCGGCGGCGGCCTTGGCTTTGAGTTCGGCGGTGGTGACGCGGATGAAACCAACTACAACCGCATTCGCTCGCTAGTTAATGAGGAGCTGAAGCAATACTTCCGCCCCGAATTCCTCAACCGCCTCGACGAAATCATTGTCTTCCGTCAGCTCAACCGCGAGGAAGTCAAAGACATTGCCGAGATCATGCTCAAAGAAGTGTTCGGCAGGATGTTGGAGAAGGGTATTTCCCTATCCGTTACTGAAGCCTTTAAGGAACGGCTGGTCGAGGAGGGCTACAACCCCTCCTACGGCGCCCGTCCCCTACGCAGAGCAGTGATGCGGCTGCTTGAAGATTCGCTGGCTGAGGAATTCCTCACCGGACGGATTGGCGATGGCGACTCCGCCCTGGTGGATGTCAATGAGGACAAGCAGGTATTTATCCGCAAGCAGGCAGCCCTGCCGGCCGAGCCGGAATTGGCTGCGGCTGGAGTTTGAGGGGATTCGGGTCTACCCCGTACCATCACTTGGGGATGAAAGCAGCAGCGGGATGAGCAACTCCCTGAGCCAACACGCCATCGCACCTGCAGAGGTGTTGAGGGGCCCTGGAGCTTGGCTCCAGGGCATACCGCGGCTAGCGGACCTGGGCCAGCGCCCCCTGGTGCTAGGTCGCAGCGCCGTAACAGCCCAGCTGAGGCAGCAACTGGTTGCCGACCTACACCAGGCTGGGCTCCAGCCCCACTGCGCCGAGTTGCAGTTCGACTGCTGCGAAGAAGACCTGAAAAAGGTCTCTGCGATTTGTCAAAAGCAAGGCTGCGATTCAGTTGTGGCCATTGGTGGCGGCAAGGTGCTCGATGCCGGCAAGTTGCTGGCCCACCGGCTGAGTCTGGCCTGCATCACCGTGCCCACCAGTGCGGCCACCTGCGCGGGCTGGACTGCCCTGGCAAACATCTATTCAGTTGAAGGTGCCTTTCTGGGCGATGTGGCCCTGGCCCGCTGCCCAGATCTGTTGATCTTTGACCACGACCTGGTCCGCCAAGCCCCAGCCCGCACCATGGCAAGCGGCATCGCCGACGCCATGGCCAAGTGGTACGAGTCGTCGGTGAGTAGTGGCGCCAGCGGCGATGGCCTGGTGCAGCAAGCGGTTCAGATGGCCCGGGTGCTGCGCGACCAACTCATGCTGGAAGCTGAATTTGCCCTCCAGGATCCCCACGGCGCCGCCTGGGAGCGGGTGGCTGAAGCCTGCGGGCTCAGCGCTGGCTTGATCGGCGGTATTGGTGGAGCCCGCTGCCGCACCGTGGCTGCCCATGCCGTTCACAACGGCCTCACCCAACTGGAGGCCAGCCATGGCCGCCTACATGGCGAGAAGGTGGGCTTCGGGATCCTGGTGCAGCTGCGGCTGGAGGAGGTGCTCGGCGGCAACCAGCTCGCCGGCCAATCCCGGCGCCAGCTGCTGCCCCTGTTCCGCAAGCTCGGCCTGCCGGTGAGCCTGGAGGAGCTTGGTCTGGCTGAGGCAGGCCTGCACCAGCTGCAGCAGGCCTGCGCCTTTGCCTGCCGCGATGATTCCGATCTGCACCACCTGCCCTTTGCCGTAGGGCCCAACGACCTACTGGCCGCCCTGGTGAGCACCTGCAGCAGCGAGCGCCAGCCCGCGTGAACAGGGAGCCCACAGCCCAGCAATCCCTAGTGGCGGCAGCGGCCAGCAGCCTGCTGGATCCCCAGGGCAGGGCCCTGGCAGCGCAGGTGCAGTGGTGGCCCCTGCCTGAACTCAGCGAGGAGGGGCCCTGGCCTGTGGCCGTGCTGGGCGAAGGGCCACCGGTGTTGCTGCTGCATGGCTTTGATAGTTCCTTCCTGGAATTCCGGCGTCTGGCCCCCCTGCTGGCCAGCGGCGTGCAGCTATTCATCCCCGACCTTTACGGCTTTGGCTTCTGCCCAAGGCCCACCGGCGGCGATTACAGCCCCAGTGGCGTGCTGCGCCACTTGGAGGTTTTGGCGGGGGAAATTGGCAGCCGCAATTCCGCCCCCCTCGGCCTGATCGGCGCCTCGATGGGTGGCTCGGTGGCGGTGGAGCTAGCCCGACGCCTGCCCGAGCAGGTGAATCGGCTACTGCTGCTGGCTCCCGCCGGCCTAACTGGCCGTCCCATGCCCCTGCCGCCCCTGCTCGATGGCCTAGGGGTGCGCTTTCTGGCCCTGCCAGGGGTGCGCCGGGGCCTTTGCCGCACCGCCTTCGCCGATCCGGACGCCGCCGTGGGAGCTGCCGAACTGGAGATCGCATCGCTGCACCTGCAAAGCCCTGGCTGGGCTGATGCCCTGCGGCGCTTTGCCCGCTCCGGTGGCTTCGCCGGCGGCGGCGCCCCCCTGCCCAACCAACCAATCACGGTGCTGTGGGGAGCCAATGACCGCATCCTGCGGGCACCCCAGAAGCGGGCGGCCCTGGCCCTGTTAGGAGAACGGGTGCGTGAGCTGGATGCCTGCGGCCATTTACCGCACCTCGACCAGACCGCCACCGTCGCCTCCACCTGGCTCGGCGCCCCTTCCCAGCAATGAGCAGCAGCGACGACAAACCAGGCGGGCCGGTGATGCAGCTGCTGGCCAGCGGCCTGCAGCTCTGGGTGCGCCAGCAGTGCCAGTCCATCGGCAGTCTCGATATCCAGCTGCAAGGAACTGGCCTGCAACTACTGCGCGGTCGCCTGGCCGGCGTGCAACTGCTGGCCCGCCGGGTGATCTACAAAGACCTCCACTTCGAGCTGGTGGAGCTAAACAGCGGCCCCATCCAGGTGCACAGCGGCAACCTGCTCAAGGGCCAACCGCTGCAGCTGGAGCGGGCCTTCGAGATCCACGGCCAGGTAAGCCTCACCGCCGACGGCCTCACCCGCTCCCTCAGCGCCCCCCAGTGGCGCGCTTTAGGCGATGGCCTAGGCGAAGCCCTGCTTGGCATCGTGCCCCTGGTGGAACTGCGCATGTGCCGCGACAGCCTGGTGTTTGCAGCCCGGGCCCTCGGCACTCCAGACCTGGTCGAGCTGGCCACCACCGTTGTGGCAGCCAGGGGCAGCATCGAAATCAACTCCGTAGTCGGCAACGTCAGCAGCAGGCTGCCGATGGATCCCAGCATCCACATCAGTGATGCCCGCATAGAAGCAGGCATGGTGCAGCTGATTGGCACAGCCCAGGTGAGCCCTTAGCCCTGCACTAGCCCTGCAAAAGCGGTAATACCAGGGTTACCAGCGAGTAAACCACAGCCGGCACAAACAGATAGCTGTCGATTCGATCCAGGATCCCGCCATGGCCAGGGATGGCATCACCGGAATCCTTTAGGCCTGCATCGCGCTTCATCATCGATTCGGTGAGATCACCCACCAGGGCAAACAGGGCCACCACCGCACCGAGCACCGCACCGATCAGCCAGCCCCAGCTCCAGCCGATCAAGGTGCCGCCGAAAGCACCCACCGCCACAGCACAGGCCACCCCGCCCAGGGCACCCTCCACCGTTTTGCCAGGGGAGATTGGCGAAAGCGGATGGCGCCCCAGCCGGCGGCCGATCACGTAGGAGCCGATGTCGGTAGCAACGATCAGGAAGCAGGCCAGCAGGGTGAGGGCGAGCCCGGCGCTGGCGGGCCAGGGCTGGCCGGCCAGGTTGGGCGCCAGAGCATCGCCGGCCAGGTCGCGCAGACGTATCCAGTAGCTGGGCAGAAAACCCAGGTAAAACAGCCCGAAAATTGAAGCGGCGATGTCGGCGATGGTGCCGGTGACCGGCTGCAACAGCAGCCAGCCGCAGATCACCGCCCCAGAGGCCGGCAGCACCGCTGCGGCCACATCGCCGGCAAACCAACCGCCACCCAGTAAGCCACTGCCACTGGCCAGCTGGGTGGTGACCAGCAGCAGCTGCACCGCCACCAGGGTGGTTTTGGTGGCGGGCCGGATCCCCTTGAACTGGGCCATCCGGAAGAACTCCAGCAGCCCCAAGTGCACGATCACCCCTACGGCCACCGTGAACCACCAGCCCCCAAGCATCACCACCACGAAGCCAAAGCCCCCAGCCAGCCAGCCGCTCAGCAGCCGGGGCAGGGAGGTGGCGGTGCGGGGTTTAGCTGGCTGGGTAGGGGGTATCAACACGCGGCGATCAGGAGGGCTCAGAGCTAGCTGGGCGCTCGGCAGCAATCAAAAACAGTGGTTCGGCCGCAGCCAATTTGGCCTGGCTGCCGCGCCGTTGCATGCGATGCACGGTGGCCTGCACCACCTGCACATCGCGGGCCGCCAGCTGGCCCAGGGTATCGGTGGCATCCACCAAGCCCTCCAGGCTGGCGGTGCTAATCACCAAACGCCCGCGGGGCACCAGCGCTTCCCATACCGCCAGCAGCACATCACCCAAGGGCCGTCCCACCTCCAGCAGCACCCGATCTGGGTGGGCGGGCAGCTGGTCCAGATCATCTGGCGCAGCGCCAGCGTGAATGTGCAGGTTGGTGATGCCAAAGCGGCGTCGGTTTTGCTCCAACAACTCGATGGCATCGGGGTCGCGCTCAAGGGTATGCACCGCACCCCTGGGCATCAGCCGGGCGATTTCCAGGGCCAGGGCACCGGTGCCGCCGCCCACATCCCACACCAGGGAATCGGCGCGGGGGCGCAGATGGGCCAGCAGCATCACCCTCAGCTCCATGGGGGTGGGGCTGAAGCCCGGAGCGTCTTCAAAGGCACTATCAGGCAGCCCAGGGGTGACGAAATCCCACTGGTAGGTCGGCTGCTGGGAAGCTTGGCCTAGATCGGCCGCGGCATTGGAATCCATCGGCCTCCTATCCGGCCACAACCCTCACCGTATCAGCGATCTGGCCTGGCCAAAGGTGCTGCTGCTGTCGCAGCCAGGTAGCCCTAGCCAGATCGATCCGCTCGCCGGGCACCAGCAGGGGAATACCCGGCGGATAGGGACACAGGGGTTCGGCGGCGATCCGTCCAGCTGCCGCCGCCAAAGCCACGACTTCCGCCGGAGCGCGCCAGGCCACGGCCAGGGGCAGTTCCGGCTCCGCTACCAGCGGCAGCGGTGGCGCGCTGAAGGGTGGCAGGGGTGGTCCCCCCAGGGCACGCCGCAGGCGCAGCAGCTGGTGGGGCAGGCGCCACACCAGCCCAGGGGGCGGCGCCATACCCAAACAAAAAGTGAGCGACCCCGGTTCCGGCAACTCGGCGATCACACCCCGCTGCATCAACCAGGCATCGGCCTCCAGCCCATTGATTCCCATGGCAGCGGTGTGCAGCACCAACCGCAGCGGGTCGTCATTTGCAACCAGGGGCAAGCCCAGCGCACGGCAGCGGCGCTGCAGGCGCTCGCCGCAGCGCCATGCCGCTTGCCAGCGGCGCCGGCCCGCCGAGCTGGTGAGGTCATCGAGGGCAGCTTCTGCGGAGGCCAGCAGCAGGGCGCTGGGGCTGGAGG
>NZ_JAGQCO010000059.1:0-12336 GCF_024346235.1 Cyanobium sp. BA5m-21 | reverse complement strand
AAAAACCTGCGGCAAAGGCTCCTGCGGCAAAGAAAGCTCCCGCCACTACCAAGACCGGCCGCTTGCGGGCCAGTGCGGTGCGTGTGATCAGGGCGGCGGACAGCTGATGGCAGGCGCGGGCTGCGCCGCCGGCGCCCACTGGAGCTTGGGAAGGGGGTATGCCGGAGTTAGGATTAATTTGCTTTTTTCCATTCGATGGCCAAGGGTGTTGTCTCGATTCGACAGCGACTGTGGCTGTCGCTGGTTGCCCTGATTTCAGTCAGCTACGGGATATTGCTGGTGACAACGGAGGTTGTGATCCAGCGAGACCGCTTGCAGCGTCATGAGCGTCTTGTGATGGCTACAGCCGCTGCTATCAATGAGAACCTCGCGATCAGAGGCAATCAGGGAATCCCGGCGCTATCGAGGCTTGGTGAACAGGACCTTAGGGAAGTTCTCAATGAATTTTCAGCCACGCGCGTGCTTGTCTGGCTGAGTCGTCCATCTGCTCCGCCGGTTTTCCCCAATTCAGCGTCTGTGCAGGAGTTTTTCACCGATCCCAACAGGAATCAGCTGCTCATTGCGGCCGGCTTGAATGCACCCGGTATGCAGAAACCCCGCACGTTTACCTATAGAGGGGAGACCTACTTCACCTGCTCGATGCCCCTGGGGAATGGTCAGGGGGTGTTGCGCTTTTTGGAAGATGTGGGCATCAGTCCTGCCAGCCGGCAGGAAAACCTGATCATCTTGTTAGGGATCTGGTTGGTGTTGGTGTTGATCGCAACCCTGCTGATTAGACAGGTTACGGCTCTCGCCCTGAATCCTTTGCTGGGTCTCGAGCGGGTCATGGATGATCTCAGCCTGAGGCCATCGGGGGTGGTGGGTGGTGAGAGGGTTTTGACCGATGGGCAACCGCAGGAGCTCCATGGAATTGCAGCCTCTTACAACTCTCTGGCGGATCGTTTGCAGAAAGCCTGGACACAACAGAACTTGTTGATGCGCTCCATGAGTCACGAGTTGCTTACGCCGGTCACCCTGATCAGTAGCAACGCCCGTCGCCTCGCTCGTCTCGCTGGCGATCTTCCTGCTGATCAGAGTCGGCTGGTTGACTCTCTGCAGACAGAGGCTGGGCGCGTTAATAGTCTGGTGACCAGTCTTCTCGATCTTGCTCGAGGTGATTCCAATAACCTTTCGCTTCAGTCCACTCTTATAAATCCCTATCGGCTGTTGCAGCAAATCTATACGGATGTGCAGGTATTGCCTTGGGGAAGCCGCCTTCAATGGCAAGACCTTGACCAAGCTGATCCCGCTGTTAATGCCACCATCCATGCTGATGGTGAGCGACTGCGTCAATGTGTGCTCAATGCGTTAGAGAATGCCTCGAAGTATTCGCAGGCAGATCAGCCGATTTACATGTTGATTGACAGCACTCCTGAATTGGTGCGCATCAGGGTTGAAGATCGTGGTCCTGGCATCCCTGAGGCCGAGAGGGAATTGGTGTTTGAGCCCTTCTATCGATCGAAGCTCACCACAGGGGAAGAGGTTCGTGGCACCGGTGTTGGTCTTGCCATCGTCCGCCTGCTGATTGAAAGAATGGGTGGCAACGTGAAAATTGTGGATCAAGAACAGTCCGGCACCACTCTTCAGTTCGAGTTGCCGATTTGTCATGTCCAATCTTGATGATCGGATCCTGGAGCTTGCGCTCCAGACCAGCAACGAGCCAATGCTCATTATTGATGGCAAGCTCATTATCGCCTGGGCAAATTTCGCTGCCGTTAAAGAGCACTATCGGGCGACTGGCCGCGGTCTTGAGGAGTTTCTCGCCGATGTGCATCCAATGGCAGATTACTTTCAACCGCAACGTGCACTGAGACTCAGGCGGAAGATATCAACGTTACCGGTAGGTCAAGTGGCATGGAGGCTACCGCAGCAGGATCCTGATGAGGTTGGAGCGAGTAATATGCTGATTCGCTGGAAGCGCTTGTCTGAGGCATCGGATAAATACACTCTTATCACGATTCAGCATTTCGCTAGACGGCGTACTGATCCAGGGCCGGCTGAACAATCTCTGCGTAGCCAACAGGTCTTCATGAACCAGCTCATTCATGAGCTGCGCACCCCCCTCGCTATTGCCCAGGCTAGTTTGCGCCGGGCCGGCATCAAGCTCGATAGTTCGCTTAGTGCGTCAGGAGAATACCTAAATATGGTTAGTCAGGAGCTTAAACGTATGCAGCGGCTCATTGATCATTTGAGCGTGCTCACCGATCTGGATGCTAAAAGCAATCGTTGGAAAATGCGGTCGGTCTTGGTTTGTCAGCAACTCAAAGATTGGCATCACCAGTTGCCAGAGGTCTCTCGAGCCCGAGTTGCGTTCTATTTGTCGGATGAGGTGGGAGGTAACTACATCTCAGTTGACCCGGAGGCTCTTAATCTTGTTCTGAACAATATCTTGGATAACGCACTCCGTTATAGCTCCCCAGATCTTGGCGTGGTTGTGCTTTTTGCTGCTCAAGATGGTTGTCTCAGGATTTGTGTGGCCGATTGGGGTGTTGGTATTCCTGAGACTAAGAAGGAAAGTGTTTTTGACCGATTTCATCGGCTAGAGGAGCACCGAGATCCAAGCCGTGCTGATGGTGCCGGACTTGGTCTCGCCGTCTGTCGAGCTGTTTTGGGGGTCATGAACGGACAGATCACCCTCTTGCCATCATCTTCGGAACGATCACTTGAGGGTGAGCCGAAAACTGTGATGATGGTGCTTCTGCCGCTGCTTAGGATCAAGAAGGCGGATGATTTACCGGAGCTAGACCCCAGTATTCTCTTGATAGATGAGGCTCAGAGTGATAGCTGCAACAGAGTTTTGAATTACGTTCAAGCTCTCAAATGAACAACCAATCTAGGAGTGTTGGACGCTTAAGTCTCAAAGGTATTTGGATATAATCGTCTCGAGGTGTTCGAATAGATCTGGTTTGAGGATGTACTCTGTGGCTCCCTCAAGTTCTGCTTCTGTGCGCTTTTCATTATCACTTAGGGCCGTAAAAATAATCACTGGGCCTTCAAATCCGGCGCCTCTAATGCGACGAAGGCACTCGATGCCGTCCATCTGAGGCATCAGCAGGTCGAGCAGTACCAATGTAGGTGGATTTGTGTCCAGCTCATTAAGCAGATCGAAAGCATTGGTGTAACAGGTGGTCGCATAGCCGAGATCTATCAGTTCGTCTTCCAGCAGGCGTCTAATGCGCGGATCATCGTCCACCACGGCAACCTTGGCGTTCGCGCCAGTGCGAGTTGTGCCAACGGTATCCATTGGAAATTCATCATCAACAAACATTATCGCCGTTGGATGCTCGGATTGGCAAGTGTCTTCCGGAGCGATTTGGGCTCTTCTGTGCTGCGTGGAATACGTTCATGGCGCTTGCAGCTTGCAGGGATCGCCAGGCAGTAAGGATGGAGGCCTTGAATTAGGCTCACGGGTTGCCAATGCTGCTGGCCGCGCGCAGGCGCGAGCCCATTTGATAGAAAAAGCGATTTGAGCTTATGGAAATTTCACTCTACTATTGTCCATAATGGCGATATTGAAGCCCTGGAAATCATTTACGCTGGACTCACTTTGGATTCCCAGACCTATTACTAGGTTTTCTGAGGCTTTGTTTCGCGGGGGAGTTCGCCAAATAGGCGCTTGTAATTGGCTGCCATTCGCCCCGTGGGTTGGAGGCCGACTTGCTTGCACGCACTGCGGACATCCATTCGTTGCAGAAGTAGATCGCGAAAACGTATAAATCTCAATTCCTGCAGAAACTGAAGCGGTGACCGGTTCGTCACCGTTTGGAAGGAAACCTGCAGTGTGCGTGCTGAGATACAGCACGCTTTGCAGAGGTCCGCGAGGGTAATTGTTCCGGCCAGGTAATCCTCCATGAATGCCAGAGCAGCTTGCACATGGGCTGACTGGCTGGGCTCTGATGCATTGCCTGCAGCGGAGGAGCCTTTGGTGGTGCCCACCAGGCTTGCTATCAGTGAGAGGATTGAGGCTTCCAGAGGATCGATCAGCCTTGACTTTGCCGGACCTTCATCTTTATCGGCAAGGTCGAGTAGTTGCTGAGTGCAGGCAAGGATTAGAGTTTCGTGGCCGGGAATTGTTTCTTGGAGAGAGAGGAGGTCTGGGTCCTCAGTGCCGTGTAGCTCACATTCTCGCAAGAGGATCGTGGTTGGTACCTGCAACAGCAGTCCGCTGACCTGGTGCGAGATTATCTCGAGGTTGAGAACTTCGCCTGGAAGCAGGATGAAGGCCAGGCGTTTGGGAATCACCCTGATTTCCCGCTTTGCTGCTGCACCACGACATTGACCAGTTTCAGCGATGCAGATGGTGATGCTGTCGGCAGGGTTGCGGGCTAGGACCCTCCCGGCTTCCTCAATCTTGGCCTTGAGCAACCCAAGAGAGGAGCCTTTGAAGTCAACGCCGCAGAGGCTTGGAGTCTTCCCATTGGGCTTGAGGGGATCCACATGAGTTTTAATCGTTCCCAGCCACCGCTCCAAGGTGGCGTCAGTTGATATGTTCGGATTGACAGTCACGAACAAGCGCTAGTACGGACTAATGATGCGATGCTAACGGCTGGGCTCCTTTAGCGACAGATGCTGGTGCTGCTCCCTGCCCTCCTGCCCTCCTGTCCCACCTGGTAACCCCTCCTGGCAAGGGCCATCTGTTCGTCATGCGCGAAGGCAGTGTTCATATTGAGAGGTCTTCGAGCACCTGCCCGTTGGCCCGTGGAGGTCGTCCATAAGTTGAGTCATACCGGCGGTGATCCACTGCTGGCTCTGCCTCTCTTCACGTTTGGTGCCATGGCTCTCTGTTTCACCTACCGTCCTCAGACGAGGTCTTTTGTTTCGGCTGCAGCGCCCATGGAGCTGCAACAGCAGCCAGATGTGAGGCCGCCGCAACCAGCCCCGAACAGCGTTGCGCTTTCGAAACACCCAAGTGGCAAGTCACGCGCCTCGGCTCGCGGGGGTTCATGTGTCGATCTCCTGACAGCGTTCTGAAGCCTGCGGCTTATCCCAAGAAAAGCCTCAGGGCATGGAGCATCGGCTTGAGAATGGCCTTGGCTGCTTCGCTTGATTAATCAGCAGGGACAAGGCCAGCCAGTCGACAAGCCTCGGATTGCCAGCCAAAGCTGGATGAGGACCTCATGATCTCCAGTCTTGACGCCAGGAGATCCTGCTGGAGAGTTGAGCTTGATCGATGATTCCCAATATGCAATTGCTGCCAGTACACTCGACTGAGCGGACTCTCGTGGTGTGTGTCCACCAAATTATGGGAACTGCAAGGACCTAACGCTTATATCGACGATGCAATACCAGAATGCCTCACCTTCTGAACTTGGCGTTCGGGTTGACTTTAGTTCTGGCGAGTCATTAGTGCTGGAAATGGCTACAGCGGCGTCTGATCAGGTCGTTACTACCCCCGCCACGATTTCAACAGAGTCACCCGGAGCCAAGGTGTGGGTCTTGGATGACGATACGTCGTTGTGTCAGTTGCTGATGCGTCAGTTCAAGGCTTGTGGTTGGTTTCCCTTGGCCATTCACACAGCCACTGATTTTGACAGGCTTCTTGCAGATATTTATCCAGATCTTCTTGTGCTTGACCAGATGTTGCCCGACCAGACCGGCACCGAGATCCTCACAGGTCTGCGCAAGGCTGGCCATCATTTCCCTGTTCTGATGCTGTCTGCGCTCGGGGCTCCCGATGATCGCATTCACGGCTTGGAGGTCGGCGCCGACGACTACCTCAGCAAACCCTTCACAACCAAGGAGCTGATGCTGCGGATCGAACGGCTTCTGGGCTACGCCGGTCCTGGCTGGGCAGGGCTTGATCCCTCCCAGAATTGTTTTCAGATTGCCGAGGTGCTGTTCAATCCAGCAGAGCTCAGTTTGAGCTGCGGTGATGAGCTCCTTAGCCTCAGCCGCGGAGAGGCTGTCCTGCTGAGTAAATTCTGCCAATCTCCCAGTCTGATCCTCAGCCGAGAACAGTTGGCCCGTGGCAGTGGCAGTATCGTCGATGTCGGCTCCAGTCGCAGCCTCGACATGCGTGTGTCTAAGTTGCGTCGCCAACTCAACAGTTTATGGCCAGGTTTGGGGGATCAACTTGAATCTGTGCGAGGGCGCGGCTACAGGCTGATGGCTGAGATCCTCCGCCTGACACCAACCCATTGAGGCTGTATGGAGCGCTCCGCTCTTCAGTGCAGGCAACGGCAGGGGGCTCGTGACATCTGCGTCTGGTTTGTTTGGACCAACTCGCTGAGCGCCATCTTCCTTTTGATGGCCTGGTTCTATGGCGAAGCCCATCTGGTGCGTGGTGTGGCCGAGAATCTCACCCTCCGCCAGAAACTGCTTCCGCACCTCAGGCAGTTCGCTGGCACAGAGCGTGTGCCGGCAGCTGAATCGATTTTGACTGCATGAACAGCAATGACGAGCGGCAGCGCACCCTGTTGCGAGGCCTCATCCATGACATTCGTGGGCCGCTGGGTCGGATCAAGTTGCGCAGTGAACAACTGGCCGCTGGGTTGGTTCCTGTTGATGAGGTGATGGATGACGTGCTGAAGATGGATGCCGATGTAGATCAGCTCTGTGAACTCACCAACAAGCTGTATGCCTACGCCGATAGCCTGGCCGAGCAGCACGATCGCATTGATTTGGAGATCGCTGAGCTGTTAGGCCAGGTGGTTAACAGCTACAACAGTGACAACGTTCAGCTGGATGCCGAACGGAGGATCATGCGGATGAACCCGCTTGCGCTGAAACGGAGTCTCAACAATCTCATCGATAACGCCCTTGAGTACGGCCTGCCGCCGGTCTTGGTTTCCGCTAGGTCCGGCAAGGATGCGTTGATCATCAGCGTGGACGATCACGGCCATGGGCTTCAGCCAGCCAGCCAGTTGCTGATGCCACGCATGCCTGCATCCGGCGATCGCCACGAAACCAGTCACCGCGGCCTTGGTCTGGGCATCGTCGAGCAGTTCTGCCAAGCCCACGGTGGGTCCCTCGACCTGTTGCGTTCCGTCCATGGCGGGCTGAGAGCAGAGATGCATCTTCCCCTTCGGCCCTCAGCCTGAAGCGGTCCCGCTCAGCTGGCGAACCCGCGCCGCCACCAAGAGCGCCCCTGCTTGTAAATGGAATTACCTTCGTTGCGTCGTTGGCGCGCGTGGTTGTTCGTGGGTGGTCGTGTTGGGCGGGTTGGGATGTCCGCCTGGGTTGCTCTGCATAAGGTCGATTCGTGAGGGGTCCAGATCCCCGGACCTCAACTTCATTACCGCTTCTCCCCTTCAATTCGAGGAATTAACCCATCATGGTCATGATGAATCGCGGTGATCTGGATTTCATTCTCAAGCAGATCCTGATCGCCGAAGCCGACTCCCGCGGCGAAGACCTATCCACCTTCATCCCAGATACAACCCTGCCCTGGGGCCTGCGCCGCGTTGACGGCAGCAACAACAACCTGCGCCCCGGACGGGAAAACTTCGGCGCCGCCGACCAGCTTTTCCCCTCCCTGCTGCCTCAGCAGTTCCGTAACGAGGGCGACGACAGCATGTCGTTTGGCCCTGGAGCCACGCTTACCAACAACAATTACGGCGTCAACGCCAAAAACAACAATCCCAGCCCTCGCGCCATTCAGCCCGGCGATGTGGTGGATGTTGATCCCCGTATCATCTCCAACCTGGTGGTCGATCAGAGCCTCCAGAACCCAGCCGCCATCTACAGAGCCCTTGTGCTGGCTGGCTCCGCCGACCGCATGACAGATCTGGCGGAGATCAACGGCGCGGTGGATGCGCTTGAAGTCGCCAAAGCAGGCACTGATGCCGTTGCGATTGCTGCTGCAGAAGCTGCTCTGCGCACCGAGCTCAGCGCCAAGGGCATCAACGTGTTCGACACCCTGGGCGACCTCACCCGCGCCACGGTGGCTCTGCCCAACGTGACCCCCGATGAAGGCCTCTCGGCGCCGTTCAACTCCTGGATGACGCTGTTCGGCCAGTTCTTCGACCACGGCCTCGACCTGCTCGATAAGGGTGGCAAGGGCACCGTGTACATCCCCCTCCAGCCGGATGACGAGCTGTACGTCCCTGGCAGCCCCACCAACTTCATGGCGCTGACCCGCGCCTCGGTGGATGCCGATGGCAAAGCCATCAACAAGACCACTCCTTGGGTTGATCAGAACCAGACCTACACCTCCAACGCTGCAGCCCAGGTGTTCCACCGCGAGTATGAGCTCGTGGATGGCAAGCCGCAGGCCACCGGTCATTTGCTGGAAGGTGCTGGCAGTGGCCTGGCCACCTGGGCGGATGTGAAGGCTCAGGCCCTCAATCTGCTGGGCATCGAGCTCAACGACATGAACGTGCACGCCATCCCGGAGGTGCTCGTTGATGCCTATGGCAACTTCATCCCCGGCGCCAATGGCTTCGTGCGGTTGGTTCGCTCCATCGATGCCAGCGGTGTGGTCACGTCCGTAGAGGGCAACCCCGCAGCTCCCGTACGCACCGCCGATGGCTTCGTGTCCACCGGCCATGCCTTCCTCGACGACATCGCCCGCAACGCCAATCCCAGTGCCGGCAAGACAGCAGACACGGATACCGCCATCAGCTCGGCCACCGACCGGCAGCCTGTCAGAACCTACGACAACGAACTACTCGATCGCCACTTCATCACCGGTGATGGTCGTGGCAACGAAAACTACGGTCTGACCAGCCTCCACTACATCTTCCATTCCGAGCACAACCGCCAGGTGGATCTGGTGAAGGGCCTGGTGTTGGCGGAAGCCATCGCCGACCCCGCTGCCAACCTGACCTTCCTGAATGAATGGCTGAATACTCCGATCAGCGCAGAGGGTCTGGCCACGGCCAGCGCGGCAAGCCTCGATTGGAACGGTGAGCGGCTATTCCAGGCTGGCAAGTTGCCCACCGAGATGCAGTATCAGCATCTGGTGTTCGAGGAATTCGGCCGCACGGTTCAGCCGATGCTCAACGTGTTCAACGGCTACCAAGCTGAGCTTGATGGATCGATCGTCAGCGAGTTCGCCGATGTGGTGTACCGCTTCGGCCACTCGATGATGGGCGAAAGCGTGGATCGCTTCGATCAGAACTTTAAGGTGATTGGCAGCAATGGCGTGCGCGGTCTGGATCAGGAACAGGTGAGCCTGTTCGAAGCCTTCCTGAACCCCGTGGAGTGGACCAAACTTGAGGGAGTAGACGGTGGCATGAGCCAGGCTGAGGCCGCTGCGGCCGTGGCCCGCGGGATGACCCGCCAGGTGGGTCAGGAGATCGATGAGTTCGTGGTGGGCGATCTCCGCAACCGCCTGGTGGGCGTTCCGCTCGACCTGGCTGTTCTCAACATCGCCCGTGGCCGCGAGCGCGGCGTGCCGTCGCTGAACAACGCCCGTGAGGAGTTCTTCCGCGGCTCCAACGATTCAGCGATCAAGCCCTACTCCAGCTGGTGCGACTTCTCGCTCAACCTGCGCAACCCGGCGTCGATCGTCAATGTGATCGCCGCCTACGGCTCCCACAGCTCCATCACCAGCGCCACCACCTCCGAAGCCAAGCGCGATGCCGCCTGGGATCTGGTGATGGGTAAGCCCGGCGATGCGGCCTTCAACGCTGACCGCCTCGCTTTCCTCAATGCCCGCGGCGCCTATGCAGGCGACCCCAACCTGGGCGGTCTCAATGAGGTTGATTTCTGGGTGGGTGGACTGCTCGAGAAGACGATGCCCTTCGGTGGCATGCTCGGCACCACCTTCAACTTCGTGTTCGAAGTGCAGATGGAGAAGCTGCAGGATACTGACCGCTTCTACTACCTAACTCGCCTCGCCAACCTGAACCTCACGGCTCAGTTGGAGAACAACAAGTTCGCCGAGATGATCCATCGCAACACACCTGTCGAGCACCTGCCTGGCAACGTGTTCAAGGCGATGGATTATCAGCTGGAAGTGGATCAGTCCCGCCAATTCAATCAAGGTCTAGGCCTTGATGATCCGCAGGGTGCAGTCAACGGCCTCGATCCTTTCATCGCCGCCATGACCGGCGACCAGAAGGTGCTGCGCGCTGACCTGGATGGAGATCTCGACAATGATCTGCTCCAGTTTGTTGGCGGCGAGCATGTGGTGCTTGGTGGCACCGATGAAGCCGACACCCTGATCGGTGGCGACGGCGACGACACCCTCTGGGGTGATGCCGGCGACGACAACCTCGAAGGTGGTATCGGCAACGACTTCATCTTCGGTGGCGATGGCAGCGATGTGATCACCGACACCTTCGGTGACGACGAAATTCGCTCCGACGCTGGTGACGACGTTGTTAACGGTGGCCCCGGCCTCAACCTGATCATCACCGACATCGGTAGCGATGTGGTGATTGGTGGTCCAGATGATGAGGAGTTCCTGCTCGGCCAGGGCAACGACTTCGCTGATGGTGGTGCCGGTGTTGAAGCGATTTTCGGTGGAGAGGGTAACGACTGGCTCGAGTCCGGTCTGGAAAACGGTCTGCTGCTGGGCGACAACGGCGACATCATTCAGGGTATTCCCACTAAGCGCAGTGTTAATAGCCCGGTTATTGGTCACGACGTGACATATAACACCGGTGGCAACATTGATCATGACGCCGAAACTGGCAACGACGTAATGGTGGGTGGCCTCGGCACCGATAAGTTCTTTGGCCAGCTCGGCTTCGACTGGGCAACCCATATGAATGATCCCTACGGCATCTATGCCGATATGGATGCTCAAACATTGATTGTTCCTCTGGCTGCCGGTTCCCCAGGCGCCTCGATGGACAAATATCAACTCACTGAGGCTGTCTCTGGTTCTGCTTACAACGACTACATTCGCGGTACCGGCACTACACCCATACAATTCAATGTTGATCACATCCTGCTTGACGCGGATGTCAACCTGATCAATGGCCTGGACGCACTCCTGGCTGGCGTTAATGAGGCTGGCGCCACTCGCTTCAGCACGGGTGAAATCCTGATCGGCGGCGGCGGCAGCGACCTGATCGAGGGCCGCGCCGGCGATGATCTGATCGAGGGCGACAGCGTCCTGGAGGTGGGGATCCAGGTGACTCCCACCACGGGATCTCCCTATCTCGTGAGCCGGCTCGCAGAGATTCAGCAGCGGCTGTTCAGCCGTGACATCCTGCCCAGCCAGCTCAGCATCTGGCGTGGGATCAAGAACAGCAGCAGCGCTTCTGACGTTGACGTTGTTCAGTTCAGTGGAAACCGCGCTGACTACACCATTGAGGGCTACAACGCCGCCACTGGTGTTGCCGCTGACCTCAATGCTGACGGTTGGGTTTCGATTACTGACAACCGGGTCAACCGCACCGATGGTGCGGACCGTGTGAAGGCGGTAGAGCGTGCGCTGTTCAGCGATGGCAGCATCAAGATCGCTCAGCATGCCAACCGCATGGCTGAAGGCCGCGTCTCCCTAACTGTCGACGGTTTCGCAGCCGTTGACGGCACGGTGACTGGGGCTGTTGGTCAAGTGCTCGTTGCCTCCTCCGAAGTCCTTCGGGACTGGGATGAGCGCTCCGCTACCAATCTCCTCTCTGCGGTTACCGCTCCTGTGGAGTACACCTGGCAGGTTGAGACGGCCCCAGGCTCAGGCATCTTTAGGGATATCCTGACCGCCTTCAACGTCACCACCTCGCCGCTTCGTGGTCCCTCCATGACGGTGACGGCTGCCGAAGCCGGCCTCGCCATTCGCGTGATGGGCCGCTTCACCGACGCCGCCGGCGCGATCGAAACCGCGTTCTCCAATGTCAGCAGCGTTAACCCCAACGATGCTCCCAGCGTGGTGACACCGATCAACGCTGCCGCTGCCATCACTGAGCTGGACCGCAACGCTCCGCTGGCCAACAACTTCACCCACACGGCTACCGGTTCCTTCGGAGTCGTTGATCCCGACTTCGCCAACATCCTGAGTGTCAGCGTCGTCAGCAGCACCAGCAACTTCCCTGGCCGCACCACCCCGATCGGCACCCTGGTGCCGACCATCACCGACAACACCAACGGCGACGGCACGGGCTCTGTGAGCTGGACCTACCAGGTCACCGATCTGGGCCTAAACCCTCTTGATGCAGGTGCAACGGCGACGGAGACCTTCGTGCTCCGCCTCAGCGACGGTGCCGGCGGGATCACCAACCAGGTGGTCACCCTGGTGCTCACTGGCACCGCTGATCCGGTGAACGCTGCTCCCAGCGCCATCGGCCTGGTGGTGAGCGACAGCACCCCCACCCAAACCCAGCAGGTCACGGTGCAGGGCCAGGACACCATCAGCGACCCCAACGGCATGCCTGCCAGCCCGGTGTTCACCTACCAGTGGCAGCA
>NZ_JAGQCO010000058.1:0-13054 GCF_024346235.1 Cyanobium sp. BA5m-21 | reverse complement strand
ACTGGCCTGGCTGATCAGTAGCCTGCGGGCGAGTAAGTCGCAGGATGCTTATCGGTCCATTGGGGGCGGCTCACCACTGCGGCGAATCACTGGGCAGCAGGCGCGGGAGTTGCAGAGTAGCCTCCGCCTGCTTGGGATCGAGGCCACCACCTACGTGGCAATGCGCTACTGGCACCCCTTCACCGAATCGGCGGTGGCAGACATCAAAGCCGACGCCGTGGATGAGGTAGTGGTGCTGCCTCTTTACCCCCAATTCTCGATTAGCACCAGCGGCTCCAGCTTCAGGGAGCTTCAGCGTCTTCGCCAGTCTGATTCTGTTTTTGCAGCTTTGCCGATCCGATGCATCCGCAGCTATTACGATGATCGGGGCTACATCGGCGCCATGGCCGGGCTGATAGCGCGCGAGATCCAGGCCTGCCCAGACCCTGCCAGCGCCCACGTGTTCTTCAGTGCCCACGGCGTGCCCAGGAGCTACGTGGAGGAAGCGGGAGATCCATACCAAGGGGAGATCGAGACCTGCGCCCGGCTGATCATCGAGAATCTGGAGGCCACATTGGGCCACAGCAACTCTTTCACCCTCGCGTACCAGAGCAGGGTGGGCCCTGTGGAGTGGCTTAAGCCCTACACCGACGAGGCATTGGAGGAGCTGGGACGGCAGGGTGTGAAGGATCTGGTAGTTGTGCCGATCAGTTTTGTGAGCGAACACATCGAGACCCTCGAAGAGATCGACATCGAGTACCGCAAGCTGGCTTTTGAGTCGGGCATCACTAATTTTCGCCGTGTTCCTGCGCTCGACACCAACCCTGCGTTCATCCAGGGGCTTGCGCGACTCGTTCAACATGCCCTGGAAGGGCCCGAAGTGAATCTTGACCAGGCGGCCGCTCTGCCCAGCACTGTCAAGCTATACCCCCAAGATAAGTGGTCTTGGGGCTGGAACAACAGCTCAGAAGTGTGGAATGGCCGCTTAGCTATGCTCGGACTCTCCGCTTTTCTAGTGGAGCTGATCAGGGGCAGTGGGCCTCTTCATGCCCTCGGCTTGCTGTGATTTCCTTTTTACTCAGGGTAGTGTCTATCCAGATCAAACAACACCTCATGGATATATGTTTCGGTCCATTCTGCGCCATGAAAGCGGCTGAGCATCCCTCTTGCCGGGTCTTTCTCTGCCCGGTAGCTGGTGTAGCGCCGTTGGCCATTGAGCAATATCGCTGAGCGATCATCTGCTACGGGAGCCGCTTCATGCACGAGTTGTAAATAAAGTTTTAAGTACTCAGCAAAGGCTTGAAATATAACGGTGGCGATCAGCTCATCGGAGGCTGCTCCCAAAGGCAGGCGGGTCCAGAGAAATGCAGGCGAAAAGTAAGGTTCCGCTTCGGCAGGAATAGGCCCGCCATCGGGTAAGTGAGGTTTCCAGCTGTTAAAAATTGGGAGCAAGCGATCCCAGACAGGTTGGGTATGGAGGGAATCGCTGCGGTCGACTGGCTGCAGGTCAAGGGCAAGCAGATGGCCTGAGGGCAGCGTGACCAAATCGGCTCCGAAGAAAGGCAGATCAAAACGGCAGTGGGGATTGATAACTAGGTTCAGCACGGACGCTGCTGGCCCCGCTTCCACGCAGGCGGCCCTCACCTGGCGAAGCTTGTTGGTTTGACAGGCCCAGGTTGCAGTTTGCACAACTACCGGATGTGCCTTCGAACCGGTGGATCCGATTTTTTGCAGAAACTGCTCCGGCACGGGGTAGGCGGCTGGCTCCAACGCTTGAAGCAATTCGACTGCATGATCAAGAAAGGGCTGCCAACGCCAATTGGCGATTCTGACCTGATCAAGACTGCATCTTTGCGGTGCTGTCATTGCTGCTTGCTAGAGGGGAAGAGGAACTCGTGCAGGAAGCGATCCGACCAGGCCTTACCGAAATGGCTGCTAAACAGGCCGTGAGCCGGATCTCTTTCGGCGCTGTAGACATCGTATGCCTCTTGCAGGCTCCTAACCCTTTCTGCTGTAACTATGGAGGTGCGTTGGCCCGCTTCGGCACTGAGCTGCCAGTAGCAGTCGAGAAAGGCAGTGAAAGCCCTAGGCAACGATTCCTGCGCCTCCTCAGCACCTCCACGGCAGAACAGCAGCCAGGGCGAAAAATATTGGTTTGGATCAAATGAGCGCATGGCCTCAGCACCGTGAAGATCCGGGTGGCGAGAAATAAGTTCTTTTAGGCCTTGATAATAGGTGTCAAGATAATTTTGATCCTGCAGTAGTGGCTGAAAATCAAGCACTGCGACCAGCTTGCCGCGGGTGCCGAACCAAAGGAGATCGATTCCCATAAGGGGCTGATCGTTGTTGTATTCGGGATAGGCCACCGAATTCAACACTTGCAGGCTGTCCCCCGCGTCCATCCTGGTCACCCGCCAGCGCCGGAACCCAGGCACCTGCCAGAGCCAGCTTTGGATCACGCTCTGCCTCTTCGGGGAGTGACATTCAGCTAGCCCATCGGGTGGGGCAATGGGCTGCGCTCCAGACCTTTCCAGCCTGCTATTGAGCTCTTGCAAAAAAGGGTCAAACATCTCGGAGCGATCAGGAGCAGGGTGGGTTAACGGAAACCGGCGGCCATGGAATCGGCGCTTTCCCGAAGCGACTGCAGAGTTGCGTCGGAGGGGCAACGAAGCTCCGTGCAGTAGGTGGTCATCGACACACCATCGAGACACTGCACTGAACTCACCCGCATTCGCACCTGATCCGTGACGAACCAGCAGCGCTCCGTGCCGACATTGCTGTCATAGCGCGTGGTAACGGTCATGACGCCATCGCTGGAAAAGGTGTATTGACTGAGGACGGGCTGCTTCTCCACGTAGCCCTTGTCACGGACCAGGAAACCCTGAGAGGGATCTCCTGCTAGAGGGATATCTATTAATACAGCCGCTTGATCTTCTGTTCTGGTTAGGGGTTTTAGATTGCTCTCCCACCAGAAACGGGCCCCTCCTGCTGCTAGAAGAGGATTGATATTAAGAGTTAGACATATCTGCTCGACGGCTGGATCCTCAGCGGAGAAGGGCTCGATAACAAGATTGGAATCGCCGAATTCATCATCTTGGTGGTCGAGGTGGTGCACAGCCCGTCGCGTCAGCCAGGCCCCTCGACTGGCCGCCAAGAACTGGTCCATCGTTCGGGCTGGGTCCATGGGTGCCACGGGCGGGTGAGGGGGATGGGGGTTAGTCCTGCTCGGACTTCTGGGACTCAAGCTGAGCCAGAATTGCTTCTAGCTTCTGCAGCTCGGGGTGCTGAGCCAGGGTGAATTCGACTTGCTTCTGAGGGAGCTTCAGTCTTTGCCCCATGCCGATCACATCTTTGATAAGTCGATCGCGGTAGGCCGCTAGCTGATCAATCGACTCCTCCAACTCCTGCCGGCTGGGATCGGATCCGTTGATTGCAGACGTGTCGGCGCGAGCGGTGGTGCCGTCGGTCATGGGTTGGATTGGGCGGATGTCAGCATACGGAGTCGACCGCTGCGATCCACTAGAGCAGCTTCAAATGGGTCGCATCCATGGTGAAAATGGAAGAAAAGATAAATCTCCTGGTGCTTTGTTCCGCGATTAGGAGGGAGTGCGTGCCTTCCCCTTGCCAAAACCCTTTGCCAGCGCTGCACTTTTCAAGTCCGAGCGCGATGGGTGACGAAAGTTTGCATGATTGGCTTGATGGGGGGCCTGAGGCGGGAGATGACCGTAGTTTCCCCTTACGCCTTCCCCGAGAGGCAGCTACGCCATACAGACCTGAACAGATCTAACGATCTTCACTGGCTGTCAATTGGCTAAGCACAAGCACCCCTGGCCCCTTTCCCATGCTCGACGCCTTTTCACGCGCTGTCGTCAGCGCAGATTCGAAGACTGCCCCTATTGGAGGCGGTGAGCTCGCTGCTCTCCGTAACTATGTTGCTGAGGGAAATAAGCGTCTAGACGCTGTTAACGCCATCACCAGCAATGCCTCCTGCATCGTTTCAGATGCAGTCACCGGCATGATCTGCGAAAACACTGGCCTGATCCAGGCTGGTGGCAACTGCTATCCCAACCGCCGCATGGCCGCCTGCCTGCGCGATGGCGAAATTGTGCTTCGCTACATCAGCTACGCGCTGCTGGCAGGCGACGCATCGGTTTTGGACGACCGCTGCCTGAACGGCCTCAAGGAGACCTACATCGCTCTGGGCGTTCCCCTTCAGTCTGCCGCTCGCGCCGTGGCCATCATGAAGGCTTCTTCCACAGCTCACATCAACGAGACAAACACCAGCGGCACCAACCCTGTGGAAACCCGTTTCCGCAAGATGGAAACCGTTCAGGGCGACTGCTCCGCTCTAGTGGCTGAAGCTGCTACCTACTTTGACCGTGTGATCAGCGGCCTCAGCTGATTCATCCGAAGAGATTGCTTTTTTTAAACCACTACTACTCAATTAAACGAGGATCTTCACGATGAAGTCTGTTGTGACCACTGTTGTGACCGCCGCTGATGCCGCTGGTCGCTTCCCCTCCCAGAACGACCTGGAAGCTGTTCAGGGCAACATTCAGCGAGCTACTGCTCGCCTTGAAGCTGCTGAAAAGCTGGCTGCCGGTCTGGACAAAGTGACCAAGGAGGCTGGTGACGCCTGCTTCAGCAAGTACCCCTACCTCAAGCAAGCTGGCGAAGCTGGTGAGAACCAGGTCAAGGTGGACAAGTGCTACCGCGACATCGCTCACTATCTGCGTCTGATCAACTACTGCCTGGTTGTGGGCGGCACTGGCCCTCTCGATGAGTGGGGCATTGCCGGAGCCCGTGAGGTGTACCGCACCCTGCGTCTGCCTACCGCTGCTTACGTGGAAGCGCTCACCTTCACCCGCGATCGGGCTTGCTCCCCTCGTGACATGAGCCCCCAGGCTCTCAATGAGTTGAAGTCGTACCTTGATTACGCCATTAACGCCCTCTCCTGATCAGTTTCTGATTAATTGTTGAGGACAAACCAGGGAGGCCTTCGGGCCTCCTTTTTTGTGTGAAAATGAGCCGTCGCCTACCCCCTCTCCTCGATGGAAATGGAAGCATTAGATATCTTATTTGATGATCTTGCCCACCCTAATCCTTATATTCAAAGCCAGGCTTTTATGGCTATGGTCAGGGATTGGCCTCAGCAAGCTCTACCTCGCCTGCTTGGTTTGTTGGCCCAACCGGATATAGCTTTACGCAGGGCTTCTGTTCGTGGTATTGGCGCCTTTGGCGCGGCAGCCTTGCTGCCCTTAGCGGATCTTCTTATGGCTAGCACGGACAGCACTATCCGCGCCAGCTGCGTGAAGGCCTATGCCCAGGTGGCTTCAAACCAGCCTGGGATCCATTTCCCCGAGACAGCGATGCAGGCTCTCGAGGAGGCACTTAGCGACGACTCACCGGTTGTGGCTGTTGCTTCGGTGATGGCCCTTGGGCAGGTTGGTGGGCAGGCGGTGCCGCTGTTGCTAAGAGTGGTGGGCGGTGATAATCCAGCCCAGGCGGTAGCAGCTGTCAATGCACTCGCCCAGATTGATGATCCTGCAATTGAACCGACTCTTAAGGATCTGCAGCACCAACCAAAGTTAGATAGTTATGTGCGAGAGACCCTTGAATCAGCCTTGGCTCGAATAAGGGAACTGCAAGCACGTCAACCTCAGCCGGGCTGACGCGAGACGATTGTTATCCTCACTTGCTTAGCTGACTGATCGCTAGCTCTAGCACTAATCTGACACCAGGTTGTACTTCCTGTTCCACACTTGCTTTTAAGTCAGGCAATGCATCCCTGGCCCCTAGCTTCATCAGCGATAGAGCAGCGTTTTTGCGAACCTGTTCTTCCGAGTCGGTGAGCAGGGGGAGCAGGCGCGGGCAGGCCCATTCTGGCTCCTGCAACTTCCCCATCAGCGTTGCAGCTTCTGCCCGCACTTCGGAGTCCAGGTCATCCAGCGCGGTTAGAAGCAGCTGTCTCGCCTCGTCATCCCCCAAAGACTGGATCTGTTCGCCGAGAGCTGCTATTGCTGCCGCTCTTATCCTGGCATCCGGCGAGCTGGCTGCTTGGCGAAGCGCTTCGGGCGCCTTGGCGCCGATAAAAGCGATCCCCCAGCTGGCCAGCCCCTGTTGCATGGCCGAAGCTTTTGGATGAACCAGCACTGAGAGGAGTGGATTGAGAGCCTGCTCGCCGACTGCAGCCATCGCTCCGACCGCTGATCCCTGCACAACGGGATCCGAATCTGAGAGTAGGGTTTCGAGTAAAACGGGCAAGGCAGCTGGATCTGCAATCAGGGTCAGAGTCTTAGCTGCAGCGCGTCGAACGGTGACGTTGTCGTGAGACTGCAATGCACGGCAGAGAGTTGGCACCGCTGCAGCACCCACTGCTCCAAGGCTTTCGGCAAAGGTGAGCCGCATCAAGCCCCTGGTATCGCCGAGACCAGCCACCATGCGCTCAATAGCTGGGGTGTCGGATGAAGGAACTAACCCCTGACGAAGTTGGGAACGAAGCTCTGCAGCAAGAATGTTGGCTTCCTCAACGCTCAGTTGCTGGATTCCAGATGCGGGGGTAGCGGACAGCTCGGCAGACAAGGGTCCCTCCTATTGAACTAATTATCAGGGATAGCCGCCGCGATCCTATGGTGGGCTTAACAAGATCAGGACATGACACGCTTTTTGCTCTCCCACAACCTTCAGGTGGTTTCCGACAACCTGAAGGGCTTGAATTCCGCGGAACTGGCGGCTGGTCTCGTTGCACACCTGTCCACCGATGTCCGGGTTCAGGCAGTCAGCCACCCTCACTGGTTGGTTCAGGTGGAAGCCGACCTGCTGCCCGTCGATTTGGCCAATGCCGTACTCCTGGCCTGGCGACAGCTTCGCTGCTCTGCAGGTGCTACTGATCATGATTGCCAGCTGTTGGCCTTAGGTGGACGCAAGGACGATCAAGGCGCCTCTGGAGCGTTGCTGCAGCAGAGTGACTGGGGGGTCGATGTGGTGGAGACTCTGAACACCGCCGCTTTCCTTCAGTCAATCAACTGGGATCTGCTCAAACAGGGGCGTGCTCCTGATGGTGTGTTCGAGCTTCAAGGCTGAGCTGGGCTATTTGCGGCGGCGGCGAGGTGATTGCTGTCCAGACTTGGGTGATTCGACTGGATCCGTAGAGGCTGTGGTCGCCACTGCGGAAACTGAGCTGGCCGCCTCCATCAGACATACCGACGTAACCGGGATTCCATTCTGGTGTAGTTGCTGCATAGTGTGGCTCAGCATATGGCGCGGAACTCGCAGCTTCTGAGCAACCCTCTGGGGAGTTTCAGAATTGATGCTTGTAACAAGTAAAAGCGCACCACATTGATGGGGTCCCATTGTGCCTCTAATTTAGATGGGTTCATATTGAACGCTTCCTGGCTGGGTTGCATCAAGACACATAACTCTTAAACTTTCAGCGCTCTTGCCCTGCCGGCTATCAGAGTTGGAAGCAGCTCTGCTTTGAGCTCCACAGCCGCGTCCACTTTGACTTCTGAGGACAGTATTTTGGCAAGCTCCAGCAACAGTTACGACAATATCCATCCCGGGCTCAGCCACCATGATGCGCTAGCGATTCTTGAACAATCTCTTGACTCGCTTGATTCTGCCAGCGACTACTACATGGCGGCCGCCCATCTCGTGAATTTCCCCGGCGATAAAACGGAGGAGGCATTATTGAGGCTCATTGATAATTCTTCGGGCGAACAGGCGGTTAACCTTGCGCGCCGCAAAGCGGTCGAAGTTTTGGGCCGGCTTGGGGTTCAACGGGCCATCCCCAGCATTGGGCGTTGCCTAAGGAGCAATGATCACTATCTCGTTGAAAATGCCGCCTGGGCCCTTCTTCAGCTCAATTGCCAGGATGTTGAACTCCATCAGGCAATGCTCCCGCTGCTCAATGATCCAGGCCAGAGCCGCCGGGTTCTTATCCAGGCTCTTGTGGGGTTAGAAGTGCATGCGGCCTTGCCCGTACTTCAATCGCTGCAAGATGAGGCGAATCCAGGGGTTCGCGGCGCTGCTTTGGCCGGGGTTGCACAGCTCAGTGGAGATGGCAGTCGCCTTCAAGAATTGGAAGACCACCTGACCCTGCCTAACCAAATGGACCGGCAGTCGGCGATTCAGGATTTAATTGACTGTCGGGCTACATATCTATTGCCTTCGATTCTCAAGGCGCCCGTGTCCCCTGTGTTCAGGTTGCGCGCTCTGCGGACACTCTGGCCGGGCCAAGACAAAGAACACGCAGGCATTGACCTGCTTACTTGTTTAGATTCGCTGATGTGGGATCAGCCAGAAGGTTTGGTCTTGGCGCACTGCTACGACACTGAACCAACCATATTATTTTTATTTGATGAGTTTTTTGGTACTGACTTTAGCCGTTGCTACCTAGCATTGTCCACATTGAAGCATAGGCCAGTAGAAGAGCTCTGGCCTGTTTTCTGGAAGCGATGGCAGGAGGATGCTTATAATGACTATGGTGCTCATTATTTCTTCATTCAGCTTCTTGGCAGTGTGGATATCTGGCCTTCCGCTGCTACTCCTGTCATTGAGGCATTGCTGCTGGAAGCTATGAACAGCAAGCGCCCACAATTCGGTAAATCAAGAGCGGCTGCTTGCTTGGCTTTGAATAAACACTTTCCTGATATATGGTGCAAAAGTGTGAGGCAGCTTTTGTCCTCCGATTTCACGCCAAGCTGGGAGCTACGTTATGCTGCATTGATAGGTCTTGATTCAATTGATGTTGGGAATAACCATGAAATAATTCAGCTATTACAGAATGCTTTTGCCGTGCAGGATCCTGATATTTTTGTAGATCGTAGGCGTCAACTGCTTATTTCAGAAAACCGGGTCTGAAAGGACCCACGCTCAGCCCAGTAGCGTTGAATTTCCAGGCCTTTGGGCCTCGGCACAGCTGCTTCAGCTCTCAGTATCTTGAATGTTCGACGGGGCCCCATGGGCCAGTTTCCAATTGCTCTTACAGACCGCACTTGCCCATCAAGCATATTTAGGCAGGCTTCAAAACGCTCAAGCTGACTATGATCAATTGTTTCAAAAATAAAGTCTTGGCCTTGGCAAATTAGGTGCTGCGAGCGGATCCAGCTACGGAATTGCTGGATAGCTGGTCCGTCAGCTTGTATGGTTTCTGTTTTATCCAATTTGTTCAGATTCTTCTCCCTTATGATTACTTAGATGTGCCCACTCAGCTGTGACTTCATTTTCAAAGCTAGCCACGCGTTCAAAACGTAGTGGCCCATGTTCGGAGCCCCATTGCAAGGTATTGGTAGCTGGATCAAAACCCTGATCTCTACTAATCCAGTTTTCGTGATCAACCAACACCTCACTCACTAGATAGGTAGGCCGCCCATCGCGTGGCACTAGGCATTTATTACCAGGCTCTACTTTTCCGCTGAAGCAACCCGGTGTCGTCTCTTGGAAATGCATCGCACAACCGCAGCGTTGTTGAAGGCGATCAATATGAATTAGCTTGAGCAGTTTAGGCGTGAAGCCTGCTCCAGCTAAGCGAATTGGTTGGTCGAATCCAAAATTTTCAACAATCTGCACCTTCTCGGTCGAAATCAGTCGATGTACACCTTGCCTATAAGGTCGCCAAGGATCGTGCCCATAGCTCTGCTCGGAGTAAAAACCAGGGCCCTGAAATACTTCCCAAGGCAGAGGGCGAAAATAGATGTTAATATGGGCAAAATTTACGGGATCGCTCTGTGACTGAGAGAAATTACTGTAGTGTCCAGCTAGAATTTTAGCGAATTTTAGGGTAATACCTATCATGGCGAACTCTACTGGCTGAAGGAATCTAACCGTCTGATTTCAGATGCGAAGGAGGTTTGCAGTATTCCTGAGCCGGCTGAAGTTCGCAGCACTGATGAGCGGCAGCGAACGTTCTCAGATACGAACCAGATCCTTTCCTCTGCAATCGATTGACCATATTGGGTAGTGAGTGTAAAAGTATCATCTTCTAAAAAAGCATAGTTTGATACTGCTTGCTCGGCCTCTGCGTATCCAGCGCTTCGCAGTAAGATTCCTTTTTGATTATCAGTTGGGATTGGAACGAGGATGCATGATCCTGCTGATACTTCACTGGGGCCATCTGGCTCCCAGTCACTTTCTGCATTCCATTCCATTCGGAATGGCAGAAGGGGTTTGGCGTCGTGTATCTTGCAGTCTCTAATTAACTTAAGTACCAACGGATCTTGGAGTCCAATTGGTTCAATCAATACTGAACTGCGAACATCCTCAAATTGCTGAAAAGCAAGAGAATGACCACTTCTCATGGATCGCCAGCGGCCTAGGCTACGAGCTACAAAAGATTCCAGCTGCATCAACGCTGCTCAGGCCTTGTTTCTGTGAGTGGTCCTTGCAACTGGCAGACGACCTGCCTGAACCATGTGTACCCATGTATCGATCATCATGTTGATCGCAGGCTGCGTTTCTTCAGTGCTCCGATCAATCTGAGTGCACTCTGCTTTGCGATAGTCTTTGTCCTTTAAATTCATGGATTGCAGCCTGAGTACTTGCTGTTGATGCTTTTGGGAGGCGATTCAAAGCCTTGATATCTATAATAAGGCTTTGAATCGCCTCCGGTTTAGTTTGATTTAGGATTCCTTTACTGAGGTGATGCGACCTCCGCGTCGATGAATTGATTGGATGGCTGATGATAGCGAGCTGAAGGGAACGGTTGTCGTTTGCGTTACCCGTCGATTTAGGCCGACTGGATTAACGCTTGTCCAGCGAATAGCGTAGCGCTGCTTGTTGCGACCTCCTGGGCCGGGAGTCTTTTGACTGCCTCCGGGGGCTGATCTGGTCGCCAGGCTGACTAATAATTGTGATTGCCCGTCACCATCAAAACTTGCAAAGCCTGAAGTCAAGGCACGTGTTCTGTTATATGTAAGGGTCGATTCACCTTTCTGGCTTGCCACTCCCCTGTCATAAGGTACTGTATCAAAGCCAAAGACCTCTAGATACTCGGCTCCGTATATATAGCTGTTGATTTCTGCTTCGTATCCTTCTGTGGCCAGGAGCTGAACATGCTTGCTCAGTTCAGCTTGATTTCGTGGGGCGCGGCCTAGGAGATGCTTGAAGTTTAGTTCAACAAACCGATAGGGACCATTTGCATCAAAAAAGAGACGCCGATAGCTGTCGGACAGGGCTAGGGCATTGATCAGCCCCTGCACAGTGAGGTCGCCGTTGATGAATAGACTCTCTGCAGAGACTGAGAGCTCTTCATCAAAGAGGTGTGCATTGCCAAATACTTGGCGGTAGGCGGCTTTCAGCTGGGCTTGAGCTTCTGATTGGCGTAAACCCGAATTGGGCCGGTCAAGAGTTTCGATTTCCATTGTTTTTGGGTTGGTAGGGGGAGAGGGAGTGAAGAAGTTAGCTATTGTTCCGAAAAATGAGCCATAGTCATCTAGGTGATTTCGGTCACAGAAATGATCTGACCACCGCGTCTATGGATGTATCCCAGTTGGCTTGTAATGTCATTGCCGCTTACTACGTAGCTGGCGTTCGGGTTGCGTTGGCGGCCGCCTGCAGGCTGGGCATTGACGACAATACGGAACCGCTTGGATGTGGGATCAGCTGATCCAGAGGCTGCACCAAGCCTGTTAATCCGTACGGTTGTATTTGTCCAGTTTGTAGGTGCAGATCTTGTTGCTACCGAATTTAGCAGGCTTGAGGCACATTGAATGGTGTCACTGGCCGCATAGCCTTGAACTAGTGCTATGTGTCGATTAAAGGAAACCTGTTCGCGACCATTTTCAGTTGCTACACGCAGGTAGGGAACAGTATTCTCGCCGAAGGTGTTCTGATACTCTTCGCTATCAACGTAGCTGTTGATTTCTGCGTCATAGCCGTGAATGGCTAGCCTTTGTAGATGCTCACTCATCTCGGCCTGACATGCGGGTGCACGCCCCAAAATATGTTTGAAATTCAGCTCAACAAAACGGTAGGGAGCATTTGTTTCGAAGAAGCGACGGCGATAGTCTGCAGAGAGTCCAATAGCTCTTATAAATTCACGGGTGCTGAGCCTTCCCTCAGCAAACTGGCTTTCTGCTGTTAAGTTGCGCTCGCTGTCCATTACATGGGGATTGCCCAGCACTTGGCGGTATACCGAGCGGATCAGCGCAGTAATCTGATCTGCTGAATCACCGTTGCAGCGCTCGAATACTTCCTGCTGGCGCTGGCCAAGCCCAAAGCCAACGTATAGATCACCACGCATCGGTGTCGAGTCGCCTCCATCGGCACTGTTCCGCTTGACAGGCACTAACATTCCGTTCGAACCAGCCGCTGTTCTACCCATCTGACTTAGGGAACCAGATCGGTAAACCTGTGCAGGCACTTTTATTGAGAGCCTGTAGCCGCTAACTAGATTGCCTAGCAGTTGACTTTTGGTTCCTACGGCTGTGTCGCTGCCAGCGAAATTCTGCTCAAGTGCTGCGATCCTGTTGAACGCTGCTTGAGGCTGGCCTACTGGTGAGTTCCAGCTTGTTGGGTATGGAACTGTTTCCTCGCCGAAGCATTTTAGATACTCATCGGAATCAAGGTAGCTATTGATCTCGCCGGTAAAGCCACTTGTGGCGATTAATGCCACATGGCTAGCAACCTCTGCTTGATTCTGCGGGGGGCGGCCCAGCAAATGCTTGAAGTTAAGCTCAACTGCTCGATGCGGAGATACGGCATCAAAGAAGCGTGAGCGATAAAAACTAGATTGGGCCAATCTCCGTACGAATTCCCGTACGTTTATGTCCCCATTCCGTAATCTTGATTCGGCACTCAGCAGTCGCTCGCTTTCCATCGGCTGAACATTGCCGAATACCTGCCGGTATGCTGCTCTTACTGCGATGTGAAAAGCAGCATTGTCGTTTGCGGTGAATGCTGACGGTGTATTCAGTAGCTGCTGGTTGCGAAATTGATCTTCGCTTGTGGCAGTTTCTACGTCATCAGTTCTTCGGCGAGAAAACCTCGCTGGTGCTTCAAGAAGCTGAGTGGCTCCGAAATCAAGTGACTTGCTTTGATTTGCTGTCATGGGGCTATTGGATTAGCGGACTTGCTT
>NZ_JAGQCO010000057.1:0-13323 GCF_024346235.1 Cyanobium sp. BA5m-21 | reverse complement strand
ACTTACAACTGCGGTGGTGTTGGCATCGATCGCGATGAGATCCGTGGCCGCAACCGCTCCAGCATTTAGGTCGACACCAACGCCAGGTGGAGTGTTGATGCCGGCAGACGTAATCGCTGACTTGACACTCGTCGCCGAGCCCCAGATTAATGTCAATGCGGTGGCATCCACCACAGCGGTTGTATTAATATCAATTGTGTTGAGAGTATCCGCAGGTGCTGTTCCAGCACCCAGGGTGACACCAACATCTGTGGCCAGGTTGATGCCAGTGGCACTGATGGCGATGGCCACCACGCCCGCCGAACCCGTCAGAGATGTGACCGTGGTGGCTGTGATCGTGCCACTGGTCTTTGCATCCAGACTATTAAGACGAACGGCTGTAATTGTGGTGTCAGTGAGGGCGAGATCACCGGAGATGGAAGCAAAGATGTCAGCCGTAGCGGATGACAGTTGGACGGCTGGGCCAGAGATGACTGAGAGGATATCCCCTGAAGTAAAGGTATTCGCCGATACCACTGCGTTGATGCCTGCCTGATTCCAAGGATCTGTGGATGTGCCTGTCCCGTTTCCAGAATTTGGGGTCCCGAAGTAAAAGTTAGCCATCAGCCCACCCCTCCCTGAGCGGTAGGCGCTTCACCTAACCCGTTGCCGGTGGTGGAACCAAAGGCGAAGTTGCTCTTGGTGAGCGAGCCGCCTGCCACATTCACCGTGCCGAGGCTGATGGCGCCCTGGCTCCAATTGCCGTCAGCGTCAAACATTAGTTGTCGAGTGTCGGTGGCGTAGCCGATGGAAGGTGAACCCATGCCAAGGCGTTGGATGTCGGCGAGAGTGCCAACAACAACTCCAACGCGGTTGGTGCCGTCGGCGCTGGCCTCCTGCACGGTGAGATTGCCGGTGGAGTTGACACCAAAGATGGCGCCCTTCTGCAGCCAAAGCTCTTCGGTGATGCTGGCCAGGGAATTGCTGATCTCGAGCACATCGCCGCCGTTGCCGGCCTGGAAGTTGCGGATGGTATCGAGCTGGCCGAGCAGCTGGGTGCCAGCGGAGTTGAGCAGTTGGCCCGTATCCCAAAGAGTGTCTTTCTGGGTCTGGGAGAGGGAAGCCCAGAGGGGCTGATCGGCCAAATCTTCACCCAAATAGGAATTCGAAGAGGCCAACAGAGCAGCGCCACCTTCCGAGAAGATGAAGCGATCAACGCCCGTACCGCCGGTGGTGATGTCTTGGCCGTAGCCGCCATCGAGTACCGAACCATCGCCGCTGCCCACCTGCAGGTTGTCGTTGCCGATGCCGCCCCAGAGCACATTGTTTAGCGAGGGGCCGCCACTGCCCTCGGCACCACCGATGCGCAGTAGGTCATTGCCGATGCCGCCCCAAAGTGAACTGCCTTTGGCGCGATCAAGATCGATCGAATCGTTGCCGATCTCGGCGTTGAAATGGCTGCCGTTGCTGGAGCCAGCGATCAAATCATGGCCAATGCCGGTGTTGGCGTAGGAGTTGCGAATGCCATCGAAGCCGCCGATGCTGCCGTCTTGGGCAGAACGATCAAGAAACACCTCTTCCTCTAATAGGCCATTGCCGTCGGCGTCGAGGTCGGTCTCCACTTCATTGAGGATCTTGCCGAAGATGACGTCGTTGCCCAAACCGGTGTACATACCGGTGGCATCGATACCGGCGGTGTCGGCATCGATGGCGGCGGCTAGGGAGAGCTGCGGTGCAGCGATGCCACCAAAACCGCGGACAACGTCGTTGCCCTGGTTGGTGAATACAAAGCTGTTGCTTATACCGATACCCTTGAGCTGCTCGAGCTGGAGGGCATCAGAGCCGTCACCATCAACACTGGCCACACCCTTACCAGTGATTGTGGTGTTGAGCGTCGGGGCGCCGTAAATAAGCGACCCATCTATACCGACGGCATTGCCATTAAGCGTGACGCTATCGCTGGCTGCATTCAACAGACGGGGCAGCGCTAGCCGAGCGGCAGCATCACCTGTGATTGTGGCTGTGCCATCGCCGTTACCAAAGGGAACAGCCTTGATCTCATAGCTGTCGATGCCTTTGGCATCAGCTGAAGCGTTGCCTTGGATGGTGCCACTGCCACCACCAGTAAGTTCGGCAGTCGCTGCGACCACCGCATTGGGCTGGCCATAAAAGCGGAAGGCGGGCGCGATGTTTGAAGCGCTGCCTTCAAGACCACGCACGACGGCAGTGGCATTAAGCGTGTTGGTAGGCGTGCTGCCAGCAAGGGGGCCAAGCACCGAACCCGAACCTGCCGTAGCTGAGGCGGTGAACGGGTTGGCGCTGCTGCCGATCAGCAGCGCACCGCCGTAGCGATCGAGATAGCTGAGGTTGGCCAGGCCGATGTTGGTGGCCAGCGCATCAGCACTGATGTCACCGCGACCACTGGCGAAGGCACTAGCGACGGCATTGCCGTCGATTTGACCACCACCGGAGGCGATCGAAAGATTTTTGCTATTAAAGAAGGACTCGTCAACGAGACCTTCGTAGTAGCGGGAATAGCCAGTGCCGATACCGCGGGCGGTGGCACTGGCAGCGGTGAGCTCGCTGCCCTCGATGGTGCGCGCCGTGGCGCTGGCATCAGGGCTGCTAATCAGGCGTAAAAAACTGCCCGCCAGCAGGTCGCTATCCGGCTGAAAGCGCAGGGCTACCGAGCGGGAGGCGGCTGTGACGGGCAGATATTCAGGCATGAAAACGAAACGACCTCAAGGAAGCGGATAGATCAACAGAAAGGGGACCGGACCTTGTGGCCCAACCCCCTTGTGGGCGCCCGCAGGCGCCCCGTACCTGATCAGGCGCCGACGCGACCGCCCACCGAGCTCGCCACGGACTGGGAGTTCGAGATGGCGGAGGCATTGAGGGTGCCGCTGCCGATGATCGACACGTTGTAACCAGAGAGACCAACGGCATCGCTGGTGGCGGTGGCAACGGCGTTGCCGCTGACGGAGGTAGCCGTCACGGTGTTGCTCAGCTGGGCGATGGCTGTGATGCCGCCGCTGACGCTGATGGTGTCGCTGCCGTTGCCGAGGATGCCGAAGGCATCCACGTTGCTGAAGGCGGTGGAATCGCCCTTCACCGAGGTGGCGGTGGCATCGAAGTCACCAAGGGAGGTGCCGATCACCGAGTTGGTGCCCACCTGACCACCAATGATGTCGATGTTCTCGATACCTGAGAGCTTGGTGGCGTTGGCAGTGGTGCCGATGGACGCGGTGGCGTCATCCGCATTGGTGTTGCCGGTGGAGGAGGCGAGCACGTTGCCGCCTGCCAGCACCTGACCTCGCACATCACCGTCGTTTGGACCGGCGGTGATCTTGTTGTCCGAGGCGCCCAGGATGCCGGTGACATCGAAGTCGCCGGTGGCGCTGGCGATGCCATCGGTGGTGGCGGCGGTGATTTGCACCTGGTTGCCGAGGGTGCCGGTGGCGTTGAGCGTGCCGATCACGCCCAGACCAGAGACGTTGCCTGCTGCACCGATGGTGAGAAGGCTGCCTACGTTGTTCAGGTTGAGACCCGTGACGTCGAGGTTGCCGTCGGCGGTGGCATTGCCATTGGTGCTCTGGGCGATGCCGGAGCCGGAGGCGAAGGCATTGGCGGTGACGTTGCCGGTATCACCGATGGTGATGTCTTGTCCACCGGTCTGGGTGATGCCCGCGGAATCGAGGGTGAGGTAAGCGGCGGCGACATCATTTGGCGCAGCCGTGTTGCCAACGTTGGTGGCAGCGGCGTTACCCACCAAGGTGGCGCTGGCGGTGAGGTTTCCATCGTTACCGATGGATACCGCACTCGTCAGCAAACCGTCAGCGTTCTGGGCAACCGTGGCCGTGGCCGTGCTGCCTACTGCTGCGTCATTGCCGGTGGTGGATGCTGTGGCATTCAGCGTGGAGGCTGCCGTAGCAGAGATTGTGCCGGCGTTATTACCAACAGTGATGTTGGAGGAATTGACGCCCACAACGGTGGAGTCAGTGACGACACTTCCAGCGGTGATGGTTGCACCACCGACGTTGGCTGTGGCCGAATCCTCCACCGAGGTGGCCGTACCGGTGAGGTTGCTGACTGCCTGGAAGGTGGCGCCGTTGGTGAGGCTGCCGCCTACCTGCACAGTGCTGGTGCTATCGAGAGCACCGACATCCGAGCTCACGCCGGCACGCGCCGTGCTGGTACCGCTCATGTTGCTGGCCGTGGCCGTACCCGTGAGGTTGGCGGTGGCTGTGAGGCGACTGGCGTCGTTGCCCACCGTGAGGGTGGTGGAGGTGATGCCGAGGATCTGGTCGTTCAGGCCGACGGTGGCGGTAGCGCCAGCATCAGCTAAACCGGGATCACCGATGTTGCTGGCGGTGGCCGCCTGGGTGCTGGTGGCGCTGGCGGCGATCGACGCCCCGTTGCCGGCGTTGATGCTCGCCAGGTTGATGCCCTGCACGACGTCGTTGTTGACGGTGGCAGTTACAGGCGTTCCAATGGTGTCAGCATCCGTGGCGGCAGCCGTGGCCGTGTTGGTAACTGTGGCGTTACCGATGATGCCGGCGCCGTTGCCGACAACCACTGCTCCGGTGCCATCGCCGAGGCCGCTGGTGGTGCCGGCATCGATCGTGGCGTCCGCATCGCCATCGACCGTGGTAGCTGAAACGGTGTTGGCGCCGGTGGCCTGGCCACCGATGGTGCCGGCGTCGCCCACGGTCAGGGTCTGACCGGTGAGATCGATACCGGTATTAGCGGTAACCGTGATGCCAGCCGCTGCATCGGCCTTGGTCGCCGTGGCGCTGGCAGCGCTGGTGACCGAGCCAATACCGGTAACGGTGCCTTTGTCACCGATCTTGGTAGCAGCCGCATCAAGCGACAGACCAGCGTTGAGGGTGGTAGTGGTGGTGGCTTGTGAACGGTCACCGGCCGTAGGTGCAGCAAAGCTGTCACCAACGGTGACGGAGGTAGCCGTCAGCCCGAGGCTGGCCGTACCGGTGAGGCTGCCGCTGCCGCCAACGGTCATCACGCCGTCGCTGTTCACACCTTGGTTGGTGGTGCCGGTCGCAGCCGCGATGGCATCGCCGTAGGTGGAGGTGGCAGCTGCGGTGTCGCTGCCGGTCGCCTTACCGGTGATCGTGCCTTGATCGCCGACCGTGGTGGTCAGAGCATCGAGACCGATGTTGGTTGTTGTGGTCGCCTTCGAGTCGGTGTCACCTTGGACTGAGGTAGCAGTCGCTGCCTGAGTGGAGCTGGCCGTCGCTGAGAAGGTGGCGTCGGCACCGAAAGTGGTGGAGCCGCCGGTCACGTTGGTGTCAGCACCGACGTTGGTGGTGGCTGTGGCGGCAGCGACTGCGGTATCGGTGGCTGTGTTGGCGGCATCCCCCACCGTGGTGGCGACGGCTGCACCGTTGAGGGTGCTGCTGGCGGTCACGGTGGCGTTATCGCCAACGGTGAGGATTTCGGTGACCAGACCTTTGGAGGTGAAGGTCTGGGTTGTGGCGGCCGCGCCCTCGGCGGTCGAGGTGGCGGTGGCCTTGAGAGTGTCGGCAGCGGTGGCGGTAATCGTGGCGTTGGCGCCGATGCTCACCGTATCGAGTGTCGTGGACGCGCCGTCACCGAAGCCAACGCCAACCAGGTCAAGGTTGTTGCTGGATACAGCGTTAGGTGTCGCAGGTGGTGTAGTCGCAGTTCCACCAGCCGTAGCAGTCGCCGTGCCGGACACCGAGGTGGCGACGGCATCAGCCAACACCTGGGCATTACCGGTGATCGTGCCGCTGGTGCCAATGCTGCTGACGTCAGCGGCGGCGCTGGACAGCTGTATACCAGCGACGAGGTCAGCACCAACGCTGGCGTCGGCATCGGCGGCAACGGTGCCTGTAGAGCCCGTGGTCGTGGCCGTGGCTTCCGCATCCACCAGGCCTTGGCCCAGGATCGTGCTGCTGCCACCGATCACGGCGGGATTGGTCAGGTTGATGCCTTGAACCGTGGTGCTGTTGCTGATGGCATCTACTTCGCCCGCCACCGAACTGGCTGTGACGGCGTTGGTGGTATCGGCAATACCGGCGATGCTGACGTTGTTGCCAACAGTGAGGCCATCGACCGACGCTGCTCCATCGCCGATGTCGATGCCGATGGCTTTGCTGAGGGTGCCCGTGGCGAGAGCGGCATCAGCCGCACTACCGCCCGCACCGGTGGTGCTAGCCGTCGTGACCAGATCGGCATCGGTGCGGCCGAGGATGCCGTAACTACCGGCCTTGGTCGCGTCGCCACCAACCGTCAGCCTTTCAACGTCCAGACCAGCGGTATCGGTAACCGTGTTGGTGGCGGTGGCGGTGAAGGCATCAGCCAAGCTCGACCCGATCGTGGCAGCCGTCACCGTGCTGGTGATCCCTGCTTGGGTCTGGATCACGGCACCGTCGCCAACGACGATGTCGCCAGCCTCAATACCGGAGGTGTCGGTAGTGATAGCGGTGGCAGCGGCGTCACCATTGGTGGTGGTGGCGGCAGCCTTCACATCGGCGAAGCCGAGTGCCGTGATCGTGGCATCGTTGCCGACAGTGATCTTGTCGTTGGATGCCGTGGTGTTCTGGACCGTGCTGATACCAACGGCATCACCCAGGGTCGATGTGGCCGTCGCGTCGCCCGTGGTGGTGAGCGATGTGGCCGAAACCTGGAGCTTGTCGGCGCTGGTGCCTGCGGTGGCGCTGATCGTGGCGCCATCACCGAAGGTGATGTTGCCGGAGCCAACGGTATCCGAGTTGATGCCCACCGCATCGGTGATCGTGGCTGCGGAGGTGGCAGCAGCGGCGGCTGTGCCCCCGGCAGGAGCACCAACGGTGGTGGCGGAAGCCACAGCGTTGGCGTCGACATTGGCGATCAGGCTGCCGGTGGTGCCGGCCTGCACGCCCACGTCATCGAGGCCGTAGCTCTCTTTGATGTAAGCGGTGGCGGCTGAACCGCCGTCCGTGTTGACCGAGGTGGCAGTGGCGGTGTTGTCGACCGTTACGCCAACGGTGGCGGCGGCGCCGATCACCACATCATTGGTGGTGGAGCCGCCAGTGGCCGAATCAATGATGCCGCCAGTGTTACCGGTGAAGCCGGCGTAGGCGGAGGAGGCAACGATTGGGGATGTTATCGCCAGGCCGGTTGGAGAAGCCGTAACCGCTGTGCCACCAGGCGTAAGGGCCAACTGGAAAGTGTCACCAGCAGCGCCCGCTCCACCAGCCGCTGTGTAGTTGGTTACGTAGTAAGGAGTGATGACAGTGCCGTTAGTCACGAGGATCTGATCCCCGTTAGCCATGGCGGCGGTGTCAGTTGCGCCCCGAGTGAAGGTGGGAGATGAGAAAGAAGGAACTGCAAGGAACGGCGTCGCGTTGACCGCATTCACCGTCGTCGCTGAACCGGTGACCACACCGGTTTCGTTGACGGTGAGGGTGCCGTTGCCGCCCACGTTCAGGGTGGAGTCGAGGACGCCTACGTCCTGAATCGACACCGCGTTGCCGGTGGCAATGCCGTCAACGGTGGTGGCGGCGGCGGTGGCCGTGGAGCTTGCGGTCACGGTGTCGGTCAGGTTCTGACCGACGACGACGGCGCTGTTATTGACGCCTGTTGCTGAATCTGTTGCAGCCATGGATTTGGGAAAAAGTTGGGGGAACGCTGTTTATTGCACACGCCCCCCCTTGGGGACGTCTCACAAGTATTCCCGCTTGAGCAACACTTTAGGGGGATATTTACGCCCACTAGGCAAGGCAACTCTGCGCAAATTGACATCTGCTCATTAACAACTGAGCGGCTTTAATCATTGCCGCTTAATCGCCCATGCGCATCAGCGCGTTGCCGCCTGCTGACCCACCCTTTGCCGCAGTTGATCGTTCAGGCTGGCGCCCATTCGTTTTTGTGCCATGGCCTGGGATCACGGCTACTTCAGTGCCACTTCGTACACCTGCGGCGCCTACCGCGAGCTGGCCCCAGCCTGGCTGGATTTTGCCGCCCTGCTCAAGGGCCACCAGCCGCCCCGAGGCCATGAGGGCGAAGCCTTCAGCTACCTCGAGCTCGGCAGTGGCATGGGCTTCGGGCTCTGCCTGCTCGCCGCCGCCTACCCCGAGGGCCAGTTCACAGGCATCGACTTCCAGCCCGATCACATCGTGCACAGCCGCCGGCTGGCCCAGCGCCTCGGCCTGGCCAACATCAGCTTCCAGGAGGCCGATTTCCTCAGCCTCGCCGCCAGCCCCGGACCCCTGTCCGCTGCCCATCACTACGTGGTGGCCCATGGCATCGCCACCTGGATCAGCGAACCGATCCAGGCCGCCCTGTTGCAGTTGGCCTCCGCGGCCCTAACGCCTGGCGGCATCCTCTACTGCTCTTACAACACCTTTCCCGGCTGGCTGGCCGCCACCGCTTACCAGCACCTGGCCGACGAGTTGCGCCGGGGTGGCGCCCATTCCGGCCAGACCCTCAAAGGTGCCGCTGAACGGCTCACCGGCCTGCTCGGCAGCACTGAAGCCCCCTCTGCCCTGGCCCAGGCCCAGCCGGCCTTGCGGGCCAAGTTGGCCCAGATTCCCAATCAAAACGCCGCCTACGTGCTACAGGAATACGGCAACGAGGGCTGGCAGCCCATCTATGTGGCCGACCTGCACCGCCGCTGCGCCACCCACAAGCTGCGCTTCCACGCCAGCGCCACCCTGCCGGAAAATTTCCTTGATCTGCTGCCCGCCAACGTGCGGCCCGCCGTGCTGGCCGAAACCGATCCCGGCCTGCGCCAGAGCCTGCAGGATCTGGCCATCAACCAGTCATTCCGCCGCGACCTGTTCCTGCGCGGTGTGGCTTTCAGCACCGATAGCGAACTGCGCCAGCGCATCAGCGGCGTGATGCTGCGCCTCCTAGAGGCGCCCGCCACCGAGAGTTACGTCTTCACCACCAGCTTCGGCCAGGTAAGCGGTGCTGTCGAGCGTTACCGCCAGCTGGAACAGGGCCTCACAGGCGGCCCCCGCAGCTTCGGCCAGCTGCTCGAGGACACCGGCATTGCCCTACCGGAACTGGCCAAGACCGTGAGCTTGTTGCTTCACTCCGGCCGCATCGGCTTCGATCGCTGTACCTGCGCCGATTTCAACCGGGCCCGCCAGGTGAACGACCAGCTGCTTGAGCTGATCCTCGATGGGCGGCCCTACGAGCATCTGCTGGCGCCCGGTAGCGGCGGCGCCGTGGTCTTCTCCTTGGTGGAGGCCCTGATCCTCGATGGCCAGCGCCGCCACCTGGGCGGCCAGGAGCTGGAACAGCACCTGCAGCAGGGCCTGGCCGGCCGCGGTCGCAGCCTCCAGGGTGAAGCGGCCGAGAAGCTCACGGCCTTTGCCGAACGCCAACCGCGGCTGCAGGCCCTTGGCGTGCTGCCATAAGGAGGCGCCCCCGCCACTCACCCACGCTTGGCAGTTGTTGCCGCGCTGCTGTTATCCCTGCTCGGCCTGGCGGCCCTTTGGGGCCTGTTGCGGGCCGGCCTGTCGCTCTCCCTGCTGCTGATGGACCGCTGGAGCCAGGCATGCCGCGACGCCATCACCAGTGAGCGCCTGCAAGAGCAGGGCCAGCGCCAGCAGCAGGCCCTCAACCAGCAGCGCCGGCGCCGCCGCGGCTGGTCGATAGTGGATCTCGATGGCCGCACCCTGGCCCTGGAGGCCAGCCAGCTAGAACCCTTTGCCCAGCGCTGCCGCGCCGAACTCGGCCTCAGCGACCCCTGCAGCGTCAGCGAGCTGCGGCGTCACTGGCGCCGCAGCAGCCTGCGCTGGCATCCAGATCAAGGCGGCGACAACGCGGCCTGGCTTAGGCGCCTGCGGGCCTATGAAGCCCTGCGCCAGCTTGGCCGTGATGCCACGGCACGACAACTGGTGAAGGCGCTGCCGCCGCCCCTGCCCGCCGTGAGGCGCCGCTGGCGCTGGTTTTGATGGGTTGGGCCCTTGCCTACTCATTAATAAGAAAGGGGCCTTGCGCTTATTAAGGAAAATGAATAAGATTGTAGCGCTTAAATTTTAATTTCGGTGCCGCACCTGTTGCTAGAGGGCAAGGCCGACCGCTATGCAAGCTTTCTGACCTCTAAGGCGAAGGCCAGCCTTGAAAAGGCCTCCGAAGACTTTCACTTCCAGATCCGCACTACAGAAAGCCCAGGGCTGCTGTTGCGATACGTAAGCACCCACGGCCAAGCCAGCAACCATAGCGAGCTTCCCGACGCCTTCTTTGCGTTGATGCTCAGCTTCAACGCCGGGGGCTACAGCAGCACCACCCCATTAAGCGACTCCAGCCCTCTCACTACAGGCCCAAGCTTGCACTGGCATTTCGCCAACCACAGCTGTGTCAACCACCATCGCAACTCGAAGGTCACCTACCTGCGAATGGAAAGCGCCGCCCTGCTGCGCGAGCTCTCCGCCCAGGCGATTCCGGTGTCCCAGCTCGCCTGCCTACAAGGCGCCGCGGCACCGGAGTCGCTGCTGCAATTGATCGAAGTCCTGGGTCTGCAACTGGCTGCTGCTGACGTTCGCGAGCAGGTGCAGCTCACGGAGGTTTTTTTCAAACAGCTCGGCCAGGAGCTAAGGCTCCTGCTGGGCCCGCCCACAGCCAGCGAAGCCAACGCCGCAGGCCACGTTTCGCTTGCGATCGGGTGGATGTTGAGCCGGATTAGCGAGCCGATCAGCTTGCAAAAATTAGCTACTGAAATCAGCCTGACCCCCCGCAGCGTGCAGGCTTTCTTCAAAAGCGTGTTGGCAATTTCGCCAATGCGCTGGCTGAAATTGGCCCGCATAAGTAAGTTACGCGAACTTCTCTGGTGTGGCGATATGGCGCCCCTCTCAATTCAACAATTGATGGGCCGCTGCGGCCTCAGTAATACCAGTCTCAATCGCCAGCATTACAAGGATGTTTACGGGGTTAGCCCCACGGAAGACAGACACGAAGCGCAATACATCAAAACACAAGACGACGAAATAAGCAAAGTCTCTGGATATTACAAATTCAGCAGCGCAAAAGCGGCTATTCAATACCTAGAGGGCTTAATCGACATGGATGGGGAAGAAGGCCAAAGCCACCAAGTAGCAATGGTAATTAAATCACCCAACACATAAAGCAAATACTAATTATTAAAATTCGATCTTGATTGATAAGTTTCACTCAAAACTTTTGAGCTCCTGGCGAATCAACTTGGCCATTAAGGCCGAGAGCGTTGTGTCTTGATCCAGCGCATGCAAGCGAAACTGACGGCAAAGGCTGCGCGGCAGGCTCACGGTGATGCGGGACATCGAGTCGGAGCTCTCTGCAGACATCTCCATGGCCCCAGACCTTTCAGGGCTGAATTTGGGATTTCCCTCTGACAGAGCTTGCACTTCTCGAGGCTCTGCAACCGAAGCAGGGCTGGTCATTCGCAAATGGAATAGAATTTTGCCACAATACAAAATGTTGTCGGGTTCGACTGTCAATCCGGCCGCTTGCTTCGCAATCCGGCCACTTTATTTCGCAATCCAGCCGCTTTCATCGCAGTCGCAAATTCACGCTCAGGTCACCAACCGTATCAATTAATACATTCCAAAGCTCCCCAGTCAGCGTTTCCTATTCAGATGTTGCGATGGACCTCACAAGTCGAATCAAGGAATTTCGCAGCCATCAGCGCAGTGTGCGGAGCTGGTTTTTAACTACAATGCTGCCTCAGAACACCGTGATGGCCAGCGGCAACAGGCTTACTTTGTTGCTGATCGGTCAATTGATTCTGCGGCAGAGTCGCCCTTTCAAAGCCATCACCACCGAAGCGGAATCCGTAGACGCCCTGGCGGCTCTTGAGCCGGGATTGCTGATCGTGGCCTCTCCCCTTGAGGAGGGCGACGCGATCAGCCTCTGCCGCAAGGCCCGGCAACAACAACCCAAGCTCAAGATCCTGTTGATATTGGACGCACAGGACAGCAAATCAGCCTTCCGGGAAATCGATGCCTTGGTGGATGCGGTGCTGCACACGCACGACATCGGCGGCGACGACTACCCGTTAGTGAACGCCCTAATGGCGATCCTGCGCTCTGGCCGCTACCGCAGCCCCTCGCTACGGCAGCCGCAACAGGTGGATCCGGGCTCTCCAGCAGTTGAGCAGCGCTCCAGGGAGCCCCAGCTAACGCCTCGTGAACAGGAGGTGCTGGACCTAATCGGCCGGGGCCTGAGCGATCGCCAGATCGCCACCAGCTTGGGGCTCAGCTACGAAACCGCCCGCACCTACGTCAAGACAGTCCGACGCAAGCTGGGCAGCAACAACCGCCTGGCTGCCGCGGCTTGGTCTTGGCGGCGGCGCCCTGACTCTTGACCCTCCCCACATGGGGGGGGGGGCAAACGCCAACTACCGCCTTGAAAAGGTGTAATTATGCAGATACCGCTTAACAGGCATGCATCTCCTGCAAAGCGCTCCAAAAGCTCCTTTCCATGCTCGCCTCCCTCTAGTGAAGAATTCGGGAAAATCGGTCAAAAAGCTCTCAGTGCTTTTGTCATCAGAGCTACATCTGCGCTCCAAGCGTCAGGCGCTGCTGAATGATCAAACTCTGACCGATCTGATCGTCTCCCTGCTAACCAGTTATCTCGATTCGGTTGATTCGGCCTCACAAGAAAAATCCCTCCGGAATGGCGAAGGGATTTAGGGCTTACTGAACTATCACTGAGCCAATCCTGAAGCGTCAGCTTTCAGTCCTGGATTGTCAGCTTTCAGTCCTGAATTGTCACTTTGTTGATGCGGCTGCCGTTCTTCAGGGCCGTAACCACGTCCATGTTGCCGGTGAGGCCGAACACGGTGTGCACGCCATCAAGGTGGGGCTGGGCTCCGTGACAGATATAAAACTGCGAGCCGCCAGTGTTCTTGCCGGCATGGGCCATGGCCAGGGTGCCCGCCTGGTGCTTCTGGCTATTGATCTCGCAGTTGATCTGGTAGCCGGGGCCGCCGGTACCGGCGGTGCCACGGGCGCCTTCACGACTATTTGGGCAACCGCCCTGGGCCATGAAGCCGGGAATCACGCGGTGGAAGGCCAGTCCGTCGTAGAAGCCCTCCTTGGCGAGCTTGGTGAAGTTGGCCACGGTGTTGGGTGCATCGGCCTCGAACAGTTCGAGTTCGATGGTGCCGGCGTCGGTCTCCATCAAGGCTTTGGTCACGGCGGCAGGGGATAAAGGCCGACTTTATGGGGTGGCACGGGCCAACCGGCTGAAACGCCATGCTGAGAATGGGGCAGGTTCAAGCCGGACCAAACCTTTTCAACGCCCCGTCGCCAGACCCCGCCGCCGATGAGCAGCCCCACCCCCAACTCCCCTAACGGCATCGATCTCAGCCGCGCCCGCCTGGGGATCCTGGGG
>NZ_JAGQCO010000056.1:0-13435 GCF_024346235.1 Cyanobium sp. BA5m-21 | reverse complement strand
GAGTCATACGCCTCCTCACATCAGCCTTAAAGGCCTCGCTGTAACGACGCATTGCTCTGCTCCATCAAGCCCCCTGGTGAAAAAAGTGGTCGAGATGGAGAGGCGTCAACTTTCCTGGCAGAGGGGGTCGGCAATGATCTCCTGCACCCACTTCTCATTGAGCGTCGGGTGCGCCTTCAGTGAAATTGTCTGGATTTTGACGTGCTTCAACGTGTCTGCTCGCTTCTCCCGACATCATGACCGCTAAAGCCCTTAGGAGCAATTTAATATCAGCAGGGCTGGCTACTTGGACGATGGATGCCCTAGGAATCGACGTGCTGGCCGGCAATCTGTGCGTTCATAGGGGATCTCAGAGCTCTGCCAATAATGCCAATAGTTTGTGAGCCTCCTTTATATGAGTTGGATCCATCCTAAAATATTCGGTCTGAGGCAAGCGGATATCCCTGAATTCGAAATGCATCTTCCGTTCGACGTCCTGAAAATTCTTACACCTAATTACGTTCAGAACTTCATCTGGCCGAAGCTCTCCAAGCCTTCTTAGCAAGTTTTCCGTAATACCTATTTTGCATAGGTCTCCATTCCTTACAAAATATACAAATCCAAATAGATTTTCGCCTACACCCTCGAAGCCTTCCTGCATGGTCAATCCCGAGACGTCTCCTCCAGGATTTCTTATTGCGGCAAGGAGATTATTTAGAAATTCTTTCCGTCGTGGCCCACTGTTGAAATAGGCTTTTTGCATTTCTTGCCATTTCTCTTCATCTTCTTGCAGCGGAGATGTTCCTGCATTAAAGATTTTCGCCGACCAAAATCTCCATGCCTCTCTTCGATTACACGAGAGTCCGTTAAGATCAAAATAAGATGAAAGGACGCTTTCGTAGCATTCTGCTAGCTCCAGCGGGAATTTTGCCATTTGTGGATCATCAAGCCATGGATGAGGCTTGTCAGCATAGGTGTTTGGATTTACAACGCCAGACCAAGAATCTATTTGCCAGTCTATAGTTTCACATTTAAAAAACTCTTTCTCAAGTGGAATACTGCGAAAGTCTTGGGCCGTCTCAATCTCGCCTGAATCATCTCTCAAGCATGCTGCAAGTCCAAATAATAGACAGGAAGGATCACACGAAGCCTTGAGAGTCTCAATCTCTGACCTTCTGGCATTTGTTTGATATTCTGAGAGTAACTGATCAAGCTCAGCATCTAGCAGCAAAAGCCTTTCAACGATTTCACCAAGTTCCTTGTGAGAAAATAAGCTGGAGTTCATTTTCAATTTGATTAAGTCTGCTACCTAGCGCCATCGCTATCGTAGTGGAGGACATGGCAATTACTTTGCTAGGTAAAGTTTTTAGCCCAATCTGGCCAACTTGATTAGCTCCCTCATAGGCATCAGTGGAGTCATGAGGTGGCATCTAAAAAATAATCGAGGAACTCGATCGGATCCTTGCAGTCATTCTCGCCTAGGCCTACGTGGTCACCAGTGATCAAGAATCGACATCTATGCCCCATTGGGCATCCACTTGCTTCCAGCCTTGGCCCTGCAACTACTGCGTGGAATCCCGCATAGAAAGATCAGACGGGAGGGCCATGAAGTCCCCAACAACTTGCAAAGCTGATTCCTTAAGTCCTTTGTCGTCCGTCCAACTGCCGTAATGCCGCATGTGGGTGCGGACGTCATGCCCCATCAAGGCAGCCAGGTCACGCATCGGCATGCTGCGCTCGTAGTACTTGACCCCACGCCAGGCATAACCATGCCGAAGGCTGTAGGGCACCAAGTCAGGCGTAACCGCCACCGATGACTGCCAGCACGGGTGACGATCGAGGTACTGACGAAAGGCTGCTCCACAGGCTTTGAAATCAGTGGCGTTACGAATGCTGGTGGGCAACTTGACCAGTCCACTGGCATACAGCTGCAAAACCCTCGCGCCCTCACCAGGTAATTCCTTGAGATCAAGCGGCAATACCAACCTGTTCTGCTTCGGCTGATTTGCGGTTGCCTTATTGCGCTTGACCGGCGCGACGTATAGATACCCCTCCTCCACCCTCAGGGCCATCAACTCAGCCGGACGCAAGCCATAGAGCCCAACAAGCGCAACAGCAAGACCCAACTCGGGGTTTGCATCCAAGGACTCCAGCAGCTGCAAAAGCTGTTCAGGCTTGACTGGCACCGTTGCCTTGGGTGCCGACTCACGAATCCCGACCAGAGCGGCAAGATCATGGACATCGCCAGGCAACCACTTTGTGGGAGCCCCGCAAGTCTTCACCGCAAAGGTCAAAAACCTTGCGACGTCGAGGAGGTTGCGCTTACGGCCGGGACTCCCAGACGGCAACTGATCAAGGTACTGCGTGCTGTAGGCCTTAAGAAGCCCACGGCCATCGTGGGGGGCACGCTTGGGAGCTAGGAGCAACTGGACAGAACGATCGATCCGATAACGCTCCTCGGCGTTATAGGTCGACTGCTTGACCCCTGTCCGGATGCGATGGGCCTCGTACTGGCTCGCAACCTCGGTCCAGTTGACACCGTTGAAGCCTGCATCTGAAGAACGGTGTAGCAGCGTGTATGCATCGTTTAGACCTAAACCGAGCTGCTCCATCCGGTTACGGACGGTCGCCACAAGCTGAACAACTTCGGACTGACTGCCTGGAGCCCACGCCAGATCCGTTGTCACTGCTTGCTTTCGATCACCAGGAACTCGCCGATAGAGCTTGACCCGACCGGACTGCTCCTCAATTCCCCAGCCCCGTCCGTGCTCACGTTTGAGCAGACCGCGAACGTCATCAACCCAGATCTTCTTCGCCATGACCCCCTGCCTATGCAGCAGGTGCTCAACCGACTGCCCTAATCTAGGGCAAAATCTAGGGCAAAATGGTACGAACAGGTCCTAACCAGTCCGTACAAGCTGTCTCAGCAAGCCTCTAACACCTGTTGCGGCATCAGCTATTTGCTTTCGTCGCAGGCAGTCTCATCGATAAAAAAATCTGCATGGCATGCAGGGGGTCAGCGGTTCGAATCCGCTTGGCTCCATATCAAACCCAGGCTAGCCCTGGGTTTTTTGATGTTTGGCGAATGAGCTGCCGGGGGGCAACCCACTAGCTCAATTCAGAAGTTCAGTTAGAGCTGCCACCGTGGCGGGTCAAAGATTGGGGAAAGGAGTAGTCCTTTTCCCGGAACAGCGCAAGGCAAGCTTCCACCACAGCGCCATCGAACAGGGTATTTTTGCCCGCACTGACCACCTCCAACGCCTCCCCCAATCCTTTAGCAAAGCGATAGGGAAGGTTTGTAGTCATCGCTTCTACGGTGTCGGCCACCGCCAGAATCCTGGCCTCGAGAATGATGGCGTCACCCTCGAGCCCTTGAAGGTAGCCGCTGCCATCGAGACGTTCGTGGTGTTGACGCACCGCCTTAGCAACCGGCCAGGGAAAATCAATTTCACTAAGCACCTCATATCCCACCTCCACATGGCTCTTAATCAGGGCCATTTCCCAAACAGACAAAGCGGTGGGCTTGGTCAATAACTCTGCGGGAATTGCAATTTTGCCAATGTCGTGCACAAGTGCAGCAATGCGCAAACCCTCCATGGTGCTGGCAGCTAGGCCCAGCGCTCGACCAATCGCCTCGGCAAGATCTGCCACTCGGTGAGTATGCCCAGCGGTATAGGGGTCGCGCGCCTCCAGCACCGAGGTGAGGGCATTAACGATGCCACTTAAACCGGCCAATACCGCATTGTCATAGGCCTGCTGCAGGCCTTCGGCCCGCTTCCGCTCCGAGATATCACGAATATTGCACTGAATCACCATAGCTTCGCCAACCGAATAGACATTGCTAACAAATTCCACCGCTATCGACTTTCCGGCCTTCGTGAGCAGAGGCATGTCGTCATAGTGAACATAGAGCTTGTCTTGCAGATCAGAAAAAGCCTCAATCGATTTACCCTTATCAACAAAAGCGCCAATCTCCCACAACTTCAAGCCCACAATTTCAGCAGAGGGATAACCAAGTAGATCGCAAAGGTAGGGATTGACCTCCAGAATTAAGCCAGTCAACGCATCAATTATCAAAATGCCATCTTGGGCAGACTCAAAAAGACGCCGGTAGCGCTGCTCCGACGCCAGCAACGCCCGTTGAATTAGATCTTCCTGCTTCGTCACTACCTTTTCTCCCCCAACCCCTAAAGCCTATCTAGGCAAAGGGCTTGCGGCCATACGGGAATAGGGGAGATGGGCCTAAACAGATTTCAGCTCCAACCAATTTCCGATCTTCGGAGGTGATGCTGCCCCTGACTCAGAGCCACCATCAGGTCGCAACCGACCCTTTTCATAGCTGACCCTTTTCATAGCCAATCATATTCATACTCAAACTTTTTTCCACCCAACCAACGAGCTGTCTTAATGAAAAGCCCCCAGCCTGGTTTTGGTTTGGGGGCTCTTGCCGCAACCAGTTGACTGCTCTTGGGATTTCCAACCCGCCTTGCGTTGTTTAGCTGGCAGAATGGCAGTTGACCATTGCAAGCCCATGGGCTTCAGCGCCAAAACCCAATATGGATTGGTCGCCCTCATAGACCTCGCCGGGGCTTACGCCTCTGGAGCCTTGGTTCAAACCGGCGAGATCTGCAAGCGCCATGCCATTCCCGAACGCTATCTCGAGCAGATGCTCACCGGCCTGCGCAAGGCCGGACTGCTAAACAGCATCCGCGGACCGAGGGGTGGCTTTCAACTCGCCCTCAATCCAGACAACATCACTGTGGCCGATGTAGTGGCTGCGCTGGAAGGCAGCAGCAACACGGAACTGCAAAGAGAATCAGATGACCCGGCCTTCCTAGTGCTTGCTGCTCTAGACCAAAAACTGGAAGCCACAAAGGAAGCCCTTCTCACCGCAACCACCCTGGCCCAACTACTGCGCGAACACGATGCCTTCAAGCAGCCATTGCCGATGTTCTACATCTGATGCGCAACCGCAAGCCCTTGGCTCCATCAATGGAGGATCAAGACGACTGGCCCATCGACCAGGGGCGTCCCTGGCTGCTAAGGCTGCTGGCCCTGTTGGGAGCCCTTGGCTTCGTGATGCTGGGGGTTAACAGCCTGTTGCCTGCCTTCGAGCCGCCCAGCCCAAGGCCAATGCCCGATCAGCGCAACCGCTCAATCACTTGAGGGCTAGAAGCGGGACATGGCCACGATCTTGGCCAGCTTCTCGGCTTCTAGACCATTCAGTTCGTCGAGCTGCAACAGGCTGTCTTTGACCAAGCTGGCAAACACAAACAGGATGCCGTCGAGGCGGAAATCAAAGCGACCTTCGATCGTGTGGCGCTCGATACTCAGGTAATCGTGCAGCTGCCATACGGTTTCAGCATCTTCAAGCTCGACGGCCTTGGCACGCACCTGAGCCACTAGCTGCTGCACTGCCCTGGTGTAGGCACGGTCGAAGGCTTCGCGGGCAACTGACTGCTCCGTATCTGTCCAACCCTCAAGCATAGTGTCCATCATGTGAATTGGGCCCTCTCCCTTAGCAGCGAGGCTAGTCGGGGACTCAGCCTGCTGCGAGACATACGCCGCTGGGCCGGAAGTTCAAACCAGGCAAGCGTCGGGGCGTCATGGTGCTCCCTGTGATAACCGAAGTGGAAACAGGCCAGTAAGGAAAGCCAGGGAGCCATTTCGAGGCTATCGGCGTGGGGGCGACGCTGGGGCAAACGCTGGCCTCGATGGGGCAGGTAGGTGCCGAAAACAAACAACTGCAGCGAGCTGAGCAGCAGGGGCAAGGTGCAAAACAGCAGCACATTCAGCCAGCCGAATGGAGCCAAGCGGCAGGCGATCAAGGCCAACACTGTCCAGCCCATAAGTAACCGGCCCATCTGGCCCCAGGTGAGATAGCCAGCCATGAAGCGGGCATACCAAGCGATGGCCCCTGCTGCTGGATCCCCGTGGAAATCAGGGTCAGAGGCGCTAGCAGTGAATAGATGGTGGTGTTGATGGTTGCGGCAGCAGGCTTGATAAGGAAGCGCCGCGTATAGGCCTAGGGCGATCCTGCCCAGCAAGGCATTGCCATAGCGGCAATGGGGCCACAAAACCCCATGCATGGCGTCGTGACCAACGATGAATAGGCCTGTTTGCAGCAGGGTGCGGCCAACCACTCCAAAAAAGATGGCAAGCCAGACCCATGGCCTGGCCTGCTGGATGGCGTTTAAATCCCAGCTCAGCAGGCCAGCAAGGCTGACCAGCCAACCCATCGTTATCAGTGCGGCAAGCAGAAGCCCCTTGCGGCTGGCTGCGCTCAACGGCCGAATTTCAGCAAATCTGCAGGGGAAGCCAACAAATCGATGGCCACGAAGTAGATCTTGCCGTCAGGGTTGAGCAGGAAACGCCAAGCAACGTTCATACCAACTCCGGCTCCAAACCAGGGGGTCTGGACCTTGCCAGTCACCTTGATTTGGGTGAAGCTACCTTCTGTGGGTTCAGCGAAACCGCGCTCAGGAAGAAGCTGCAAGTTCTGGCAGTCTTCACGGAAGAAGCGCAGGATCGCGTCACGTCCCACGATTGGCTTCTGGAAAGGGGCTTGGAGTGCGCCATCCGCCAGAAACAGCTCGATCAGGTTGTCGAAGTCGTTGGCGTTCAGCAGGTCCATATAGCTGTTCACCGTTGGGTTGATAACGCCCTCGATGAACACCCGCTTGCGCTGCTCCTGGGGAGTGGGAGCGGCAATGGGCTCCATGACCCGCTGTCCCTCGCCTTTGGCGGGGTCGTAGCCCATATCAACCACAAAGTTGCGCAGCAGGGTGATCTGCTGACCCTGATCGACAGCTTTCACTGAGCTGAGCACCGCAGAAGCGTTGGGCGACAGCTGATAGCCCTCGGGGATCGGAGCAACCAAACCGGCGGCCATCCATTCGCCCAACTGGTACCAGAAGCCCAGCTTGATGTTCACCGACCAGCAGGCGTAGGTGCGACCGATTTGGGTATCGGCGCGATTGGCAAGCTCGCACATCACCTGGCTTTGCTCAGCGAAGTTCATCGCCTTGATTTGGTTGAGCACAGGCTCGGCAAACTGCATCCGCGCTGCGCCAGGGGCGGCCACGGTGATTGTGTTGCCCATTTCGAGATAGGCGTACCAGATCAGAGCCAGTTGGTCCTCGGCGCTCAGCAAGCGAAAGCGGGCCGTGATCGCAGGCACGACGTCAGCTGAAGCTGTATCGGGAAAGATCTGGGTTGCCTTCTCAAGCGTGAACATGCGGCGACGATCCAATTGTTAAGGAGATTTGCAGAGTCTAGCGCCAAGGAGCAAGATCTGATAAGACGCAGCCGCTTTGCGGCTCCGCCATGATCCAATTCTGCTCCAAACACCCCACTCCGTGACCATGATTGCGCACGTACCGGTGCTTAACGAAGCCGACCGTTACAAGCTCGATCGCTCAGACGACGCTCTTTTTTACGCCGAGCCCCGCTTCGTACAGCACCTCGATGCCAGCTTCCGCGCCCGGCTGACCTCTCTGTATCGCGAGCGCATTCCCCCTTGCGCAACCGTGCTGGATCTGATGAGCAGCTGGGTGAGCCATCTGCCAGAGGACATCACCTATCAGGAGGTGATCGGCCATGGCCTCAATACCGAAGAGCTCAAAGCCAATCCGCGCCTTGATCGCCATTGGGTGCAAAACCTCAACGTTGATCAGCACCTACCGCTAGCCAACGACAGCGTTGATGTGGCTCTGATCGTGGCCGGCTGGCAATACCTTCAACAACCGGAAGCTTTAGCTGCCGAGTTGCTGCGGGTGGTCCGGCCCAGGGGTGAAGTGATCGTGGCGTTCAGCAACCGGATGTTCTTTCAAAAAGCGCCCCAGATCTGGACCGACGGCGGCGACCGTGATCACCTGGCCTACGTGGCCCAAGTACTGATGGCTCAAGGTTGGGGCAGGCCGGAACTGGTGGCGGAAGAGACAGCAGCTCCAGGAGCTCTCGGCTGGCTTGGCCAAAAAGGGGATCCTTTCTTGGCGGTGATTGCCTCCAAGCCGATTGCCAGCTAGGCAACCAGCAGATTCTGCAGACAAAAAACCCTGGCAGTAATTACTGCCAGGGGAATAGCTAAGAGGGCTGATGCACTCAGCCCTAATGGATTCAGCCCAAACCCAGTTGGCCCAGGATTCCTTGACCGGTGAGGAGCTCGGTACCAAGTCCGATCACGAAACCGAGCATGGCGAGACGACCATTCCAGGTTTCAGCGAAAGCGACAAAACCGAAGCGGGTAGTGGATTCAGCCATGAATGTTCGTTAGTTACGAAACTTGATGAAATCGTAACAGATCTTGAAGCCGTGGTTGCGCTCGATCGGGACCGGCCATAGGGGTTCCTGCAGGCCTGCCCGGGATTGATCACTACTGCTGAGCAGTGGGCTTTTCCCCAGCCAAGCGCCCTTATCCCCAGCTTTGCGTAGGTTTTTCCACAGAACGGCGGCTCAATATCGGCCGCTCGTCCTGATCCTTTTGATTCTGGATGGGGAAAACGGCCCTCCCCTTGACGCGTCTCCAAGCAACACTTCCGAGCCTGAGGCCGCAGCTCCCAAACCCCGAAAGCGCCCATGGGCCGGTGCTGGCGGCCGTGCGTCTTGCCGGACTCGCCTCCCGGGTCAGCCTTTGACGAATGAGCGCCTGGCGTGGGGTGATGGGGGGACCCAGGCCGATGCCGCCATGCCCCAGATCCCGGACCACGCCCCCGCCTTTGTTTCGGTCGAAAACCAGTTCCCTGAGGAGCTGTACGACGCCATGCGGGAGTTTGTCCGGGTTCACCCGCAGTGGGATCAATACCGCCTGATGCAGGCAGCTCTGGCCGGCTTTCTCTTCCAGCACGGCTGCCCAGACCGGGCCGTGGCTCGCCATTACCTCGACGGACTATTCCGCCGCCAAGCACCCGATCCCACCGCAACCAGACCCTGAGCTCCCTTGCCGGGGGCAGACTGGCAAGGCGTTGTTGGACAGCAATGGCCGCAGGAGCATCAGAGGCCGATGCCCTCCTGGTGGCGATCGGCGCCGTTCCCGGCGCCTGGCTCCGCTTCCGGGTGGTGGATCACCTGGAGCCCGTGCTGCCCAGCCGGCACTGGGGCACCTTTGGGGTCAATGTGATCGCCTGCTTTGCCCTAGGGCTGATTGTGGGCCTAGAGCAGAGCTGCGGCGAAGCCTCCCGCAGAGCATTGCTTCTTCTGGGCACCGGCTTCCTGGGTAGTTTCAGCACCTTCTCCAGCTTCAGCGCCGAGCTCTGGATCGAGCTGGGCAAGCGGCATTGGCGCGAGGCTGCCGTGCTCGCTGGAGGATCGGTAGCAGGAGGGCTGCTGGCGATGCTGGCGGGCCTCAGCCTGGGCGCTCAGCCATGAGCACCATGCCAAGCCGCAGCCTGAAGGGCGATTTGCGCGACCTGGCCCTAGTGGCCGGCGGCGCCATCCCCGGCGCCCTACTGCGCTGGCAGCTGGATGCCGATGTGGTCGCCAACATGCTGGGCTGCCTACTGCTCGGGGTGGTTTTGGCCCAAGCCAGCCAGCGCAAAAGGCTGATGCTGTGGGCAGGCATCGGCTTCTGCGGGTCCCTCACCACCTTCTGCACCTGGATGTTGGACCTGACAAGGGCCCTGCAGGCCGGCAAACCAGGGGAAAGCGCGCTGTTGCTGCTGGCGAGCCTCGCCGGTGGCGTTGCTTTGGTCGCCCTTGGCCACACCATTGGGATGCTTTTGAGCCACCGTCTGCGAGATACGCCTGCGAGATAGGGCGGCGAGATAGGGCGAGAATGCCAAAAAACCAATGAGCAGCTCTGCTGTGAGGCCCAGCTCTCCAAGAAAGGGCCCCTATCAACCCTCCCTGCTGCGCGCCCTGCATGGCTGCAGCGCCCTGGCCTTGCTGGGTTGCTGGCTAACGGGCCTGGTGGTTTACAGCCGTTATGACGGACGCTGGGGGCGGCTACCACTGCAGCTGCCAGGCGACTGGATTGACATCCACGGCAGCTTGGGCGTGGTGATGTTGCCGTTTGCGGTGCTGCTGGCTGTCTACGCCTGCACCCTGGGGCGGCGCCGGCTGCAACGCCCCAGCAACTCCCTCCCCCTGCTGGCCCTAGGTCTGGCGATAGGCAGCGGCAAGTTGATGCAAGAAGACTGGTTGCGCAGCCGCCAACTGCACCATCTCGCTTATCACCTACACCTGCTTGCCTGGCTGTTGGTAGGCGTGGCAGTGGCGGCTCATCTCTGGGGAGTCCTGCGGCTAGGGGGCTGGCCCCTAGCCCAGTCGATGCTGAACACCACCGCCCGCAGCGGCGATCAACCCAGCGACTGGCTCCGGCAGCTATGCCGAAGCAGGTGATCCCTCAGAGCCATCTGCGCCAAGCCGCCCCCACCAGCACCAGTAGCAAGGGAAGCTCTCCCCAGCGGTCGTAGGGGCTGGGGGTCTGCAGGCGGGGCACGGTGAACACACCGGTGGCTGCCCGCCCGGAAGGCAGCGAGGCCACGGGCAAGCCGCGGCTATTCACCAGCAGGCTTGGCCCCGTATTGGCGGCACTCACCAGCCAACGGCCAGTTTCGATGGCCCGCAGCTGGGCCAGGGCCTGAAACTGCTGCTGGAGCAGCAGCGGGTAGGGATCGAGGTTGGCGCTGGCCAGCAGCCAGCCGGCTCCTTCGCGGGCGGCGGCAGCCAGGGAGGCCCCATCGGATAGCTCGTAGCAAATTGCCCCGCCGATGGCGCCAGCTGGCCGGAGCATTAGCCGCGACGGCGCTCCTGGCTGCAGACCCCCCACGGCCGAAAGGCCGCTCCAGCGAGCCAGGTTTGCCAGGGGCACCCATTCCCCCAGGGGCACCAGCCGATGCTTATCGAGCCAGCTACTCGCCCGGCTTTCCCCTGGCGCCAGGCGCAACAGGGCGCTGCGCTGCTCGGGCTCCCCCGCCACCTCCTGCCAGCGGAAGCCGCCGCTGATCAGCTCCACCGGCACCGGCTGCGCCAGCTGGGGCTCAAGACCGAGGGCCCCCTCCGGCAGGACCACCACATCCACCGAGCGCTGGGCCGCCTCCGCCAGCGCGGCCCCCAGGCGCTGCTGCAGCCGCTGCTGCTGGTCCCACTGAAACTTGCGGCGGGTGGGAATCGCCGGCTGCAGCACCAGCACTCGCTCGCTGCCGCCCTCCCCCCGCAGGGGCATGGCCGCTAGGGCAGCAGCACCGGCGCCGTGGCTGAGCAGCACGGCAGCGGTTGTAACCACAAGCCAGCGGCGGCGCTGGGGGGCGGTGCAGCAGCGCCAGAGGCACCAACCCAGCAGCAACTGCACCGCCGCCAGCAGGCCACCACCACCAAGGGCAGCCAAGCCCGCCAAGGGGCGATCGCCGGGTAGGGCAGCAGCCCCCAGCCCCAGCCAAAAAAGGGGCCCTTTGGCCAGCAGCACCTCAACCAGCCCCCAGCCAGCGGCTAACAGCAGGGCGCTGCTGAAGCGGCGCGGGTCTAGGCGACTCGCTAGCAGCACCCATAAAGCCACCAGCAGTGCTCCCGCCAGCGCACACAGCAACAGCAACAACAGGGCCAGGGGCAGGCTCAAGGGGCCCGGTACGCCGATCCAATCGAGGGGATGGAGACCCAGCAACCAGCGGTGACTCACCAGCACGGCGGCAGCTCCCCACAGGGCCCCACCCCAAGCGCCGAGAGCTGAGCCAGCCAGGGCCCACAGGGGCACCAGGGCCAGCCAAAGCAGGGGAGGCATGCCCAGAGGCGGTAGCGCCAGCCCGGCCAGCAGCCCCGAGGCCAGCGCCAGCCACCACCCCCCCAGCCGGTCATTGCCCATGGCAAGCAAGAGTAGGAAGCGCCAGGGTGTCTGGGGAATCAAGCCGCCATGGATCCGAACAACCCCCTCCAACAACTGCTGCTGCGCGGCCTCGGCACCACCTCCCTGGTGTCAGAGCGGCTGCGCAGCGTGACCCAAGCCTGGGTGCGCAGCGGCAAGCTCGATCCCAGCCAGGCTCCAGCCCTCGTCGACGACGTACTCAAAGCCCTGCGGGGCGAAACCCCCGAGCTAGAGCAGCAGGCCGAGCGCCAGCTGGAGCGCAATAAAGACCAGCTCCTGCAAGACCTAGGCCTAGCCCGTCAGCGCGAACTTGATGAGCTGCGGGGCCGACTCGACCGGCTTGAACGCAGCCTGCGTCAGCGCCCAGGTAATGAAATGCCTGGCGAGATCGAAATTCCCGACTGATCAGCCCTGGCTATCCGTCTGCCCGTCAGAATCAGTCCAGTAATTGGAGTCCCATGCGCGACATCCTGATCAGCTCCGCTGTCTGCGTGGCCTGTCTGCTGCTGGCTCTGGTGAGCCAGCTGGTCAATCCAACCGTGGTTGACGCGGCCAGAGTTGATGCGGCCAGCGCCGGTGGCCAAGCCATGGCCTCCCTGTTTTCAGCCCAAGCGCGGCCAGCCGTGAGCAGCAGCTTCGAGCTCGACCCCGACGACCCCAACCCCACCCTTTTTGTGATGGCCAGCGAAAACGATCAAACCAACGGAGCTGAGATCGCCCAGGCCAGCGGCCTCGGAGGTGAACTCAACGCTCCTAAAGAGCGCACCACCCCCAGCGGCCTGCGCATCACCGACCTAGTAGTCGGCGACGGCGCTGAAGCCATCGCCGGCCAGACCGTGGCCGTGAACTACCGGGGCACCCTGGCCAACGGCACGGAATTCGACAGCAGCTACGGCCGCGGTCCCTTCTCCTTTCCCCTTGGCGGCGGCCGGGTGATCCAGGGCTGGGATGAGGGTGTGGCTGGCATGAAGGTGGGCGGCAAGCGCAAGCTGGTGATTCCACCCGATCTGGCCTACGGCGATCGTGGCGCCGGCGGCGTTATCCCTCCCAACGCCACCCTCACTTTCGAGGTGGAGCTGTTGCGCATCGGCGGCTGAGCTGCGGGCTGGGATCGTTAGGATGGACGCTCTGGCTGGATGCTGGCGCGCCGCCCCTCCTGCCTACCCCCTCTTCTTTTTCCTCTCCATGGCTCACACGCTGCCCGCGCTGCCCTACGGCCTCGATGCGCTCGAGCCCAACATCTCCCGCTCCACCCTGGAGTTTCACCACGGCAAGCACCACGCTGCCTACGTGACCAACCTCAACAACCTGGTGGCTGGCACCGACCTTGAGGCAAAGAGCCTGGAAGACACCATCACCGCAGTGGCTGGTGATGCTGGCAAGGCTGGCGTTTTCAACAACGCAGCTCAGGTGTGGAACCACAGCTTTTATTGGCAGTGCATGAAGCCCGCTGGTGGTGGCCTGCCCACCGGCGCTCTGGCCGAAAAGATCAATGCTGATTTCGGCAGCTACGAGGCCTTCGTCGAGCAGTTCAAAACCGCTGGTGCCACCCAGTTCGGCAGCGGCTGGGCCTGGCTGGTGCTCGATGGCGGCAGCCTGAAAGTCACCAAGACCGCCAATGCCGACCTGCCCCTAGCCCACGGCCAGAAGGCCCTGCTC